>JBJMNM010000340.1:0-2761 GCA_045804305.1 Gemmatimonadaceae bacterium
ACCGAGCATGGTGTGCTCGCGCTGGCGCTCGACGCGGGCAGGTACGCGTGGTCGTTCGTGGCGACGGACGGCACGACGCGCGATGAAGGGTCGGGCAGCTGCCACTGATCGCGCGGTGTCATCCCACACACGCTCGCTGCGCTCGCTCCCGCGGGATGACAACCTCCTATCGCATGGAGTCCGACTCGGCGAGAAACGCTTCCACCGCCGGCCACACCACCTCCGGCCGCTCGGCGTACGTGAAATGGGCTGCCCGCGGCACCCGCATCAGCCTCGCGTGCGGCAGCGCCGTCGTCCATTCCGTCACGAGATCCATCGGGATCGCTTCTTCTTCGCCGTGAACGACGAGCGTCGGCGCCGGCACTGAAGCAAGTGCGGCCCGCAGATCCCAGTCGCCGTACGACCCCATCACCACGCGATTCGTCGTCGTGAGCCCGTAACGGATTCCCGCCGGCGCGGATGCGCAGAGGTCCGACCTGATGAGCGGCAGCGTTTTTTCCGGCTCGGCAAGACGCGGACGCATCGCGAGCGCCCAGTACTGTCGGCACGCGACGCGCGCGTCGACGGTCGTGTCGCCGAGACGGCGCGCCGCTTCGCCGAGCCGAGCGCGCTGCGTGCTGTCGAGCCGAACGTTCATGCTCTGCGCGAACCGCTTCCAGAAGTCGCCACGCCGAGGCGGCACGGGGCCGAAGAACACCATGCGTCGCACGACGTCGGGATGCGCGATCGCGTACGACGCTGCCAGGAGTGGCCCGTACGAGTGCGCGACGAGCGTGACGCGCGACAGGCCGAAGAACCGGCGCACCGCGTCGAGATCGCGCACCTGCTGCGCGGCGTTGAGCGTCGACGTATCGCGCGGCAGCGTGGAGCGCCCGGTACCGCGCTGGTCGTAGAAGATCACGACGTGCCGCTGCGAGAGCGGCGCGAAGTCGCCGGCGATGCTCTCGAGGTCCACGCCGGGCCCGCCGTGAATCGCGATGATCGTGTCGCCCCGCGCGCCGGCGATGCGGTAGTAGAGGCGGGCCGAGTCGGGCGTGGTGACGTAGCCCTCGCGCAGATGTTCGACGGCCTGCGTGAAAGCGGCGCTTGGCATCGCGATGATGCAACCCAGAATGAACGCCGCGACCGTGCGAACGTTGAGGCGATGTCTCGGGACTGGCATTCGGCGGCGCTCCGAACGAGGGATGGCGCCGGCGCTGCGCCGACGTCGATCCCTAACCTACTTCTAGTGCGGCGTGTTCACCCTCTCCGGTTTCCCGGCCGACGCCCCCAGCTCGGCCCGCCGCGCCGGCAGGGACTCCGACATCAGCCCGACCATGAACCGCTGCGACTCGGAGATCCGCTCGACCTCGATGGCGATGGAGTCCACGGCCAACTCGAGCCGCTGCATGCGACCGTCGTCGCGGTAGCTGTCGCCAAGCGGCTTCTGACGCGAGCCCATTCGCCAGAGGATCCGGGCGCCGAGGGCGATGCCGACGAATCCGGCCGTCGACATGACGACGACGATCATAACCTGCGCGAACTGCAGCGTACTGCCATCCATACGTGCCTCCAAGGGATGGAGGCCATACGGAGATCCGCGGTGGGAAGTTCCGACAGCCGCTCGGGGACTCGATCAGACGCCGCTCGGGCACTCGATCAGAAGCCGCTCCGGCCGGCCCCTCGAGACCGTTGGGAGGTGCGGATCAACACGGATCTTCGGATCGATGCCGTGTGGCGTTCACAGCTCCATGCACCCGGCCAGAAATGCTTTGACGGTGCGGGAGAGAATGAGGAGCGCCCATGCTCGCCTCGGTGAGCCGGAAAGCAGTGATTGAGCACTCGGCCACCGCGACACCAGCGATTCGCCACAGACCCCTCGCCCCGCACCCCCAGAGTTGTTCGGTTCTGCCACTCGGCGGCTTGGCATGGCACGGAGGCGATCCGCTGATCCGTTGTTGATCCGAACTTCCCAACGGTCTCGAGGGGCCGGCCCGAGCGGCGGTTGATCGAGTGTGCCCGAGCGGCTATCGCTACCCGCGCATGGGACAAGCCTGAGCGGCTACGGTGCCCGACGCTTCCTGGATGGCTCCTTCGCGAACTTGACCCGCTGCGCCGAGTCGAGTCGCGCGGTGATCTCCGCCCGCGACGCATCGAAGATCTGCCGCAGCCGCGGCTGCATCTCGCTCCGCACGACCCGCAGCGCGGAGTCGGTCCGCTGCATCACCGAGTCGATGCCGGCGCGCTGGGTGGGGCTGAGGCCCAGCTCCTTCGTCATCCGGTCGAGCGCTTCGTTGCGATGCCTCGCGGCTTCTTCCGGCGTGCCGGCGCCTGGAGGAGGGCGGTGCGGGCGACCGCTGCGCGAGAGCCAGTGATCGATCCCCGCACCGGCGATCATGCTCCCGACGACGATCGCCGCGACGACGAGAGCCGCTCGGGCGCGATTGTTCACTCGGGCACCGCGCCGTTGAAGTCCACGCTGCCGGCCACCGAGCGGGCGAAGGAGCTGGCCGCGTCGGCGGGCGACGTGCCCGTCGCCACCGCCGAAACGAGATCGGTGGTGGATGCCTCGGCCGATCGCACCGCGGTCGTGCCCCAGAAGGCGAGTGCACCGAGGATTCCCGCCGCGAGCGCGAGCGGAAGCGCGCGACGCTGCCATCGTTCGACGTAGCTCCACCAGGGCGCACCCTGATGGGCGTGCACCGCGGCAGCGATGCGCTGCGCCAGGTGCGGCCAGCTCACGTCCGCCATCGGCGGGTCACCGACGGCTTCGCGCAGCAGC
>JBJMNM010000341.1:0-6662 GCA_045804305.1 Gemmatimonadaceae bacterium
ACTGGCGCATCATGGGCGTCCTCCAGCGGATCGGGATCGCCTACCTCATTGCCGGGCTGCTCACGCAGCGCACCACGCTCAAGCAGCAGGTCGCCATCATAGCCGGCCTGCTCCTCGTCTACTGGGTCGTGATGACGGTGCTGCCGGTGCCTGGTGAAGGAACCATCGGCGCGCTCCTGCTCGACACACCCTCCCGGACCATGGCGGCATGGGTCGATCGCCTCGTGCTGGACTGGTCGCGCTGGGGCCTCGGCAATCACCTCTGGGTGTCCGGGGTGACGTGGGATCCCGAGGGGATCCTCTCCACCATCCCCGCCATCTGCACCTGCATGCTCGGCAACATCGCCGGGTGGTGGATCGCGCACCGACGCCCTCTCTCGGAGCGGCTGGCCGGCCTGTTCGCCGTGGGGTCCATCGGCATGATGGTCGGGCTCATGTGGCACTGGGTCTTCCCGATCAACAAGAGCCTCTGGACCAGCTCGTACGTGATCTTCACCGCCGGCATGGCCTGCGTGGCCCTTGGCACCATCATGTGGATCGTGGACTTCCAGAAGTCGCGCTGGTGGACCAAGCCGGCGGTGGTCTACGGAGTGAATCCCACGATTGCCTTCGTCGGCTCGGCGGTGATGGCGCGGTGCATCTACTCGATCTTCAAGGTCACGGTGGACGGCCAGCGCGTGTCGCTCCAGGCCGGGATCTACCGGACGCTGTTCGCATCCTGGCTCAGCCCCCTCAATGCGTCGCTGGCATTCGCCGTGGCTTTCGTTGCATTGTGGTATGGCATCTTGTACCTCTTTTATCGCAGGAACATCATCCTTAAAGTCTGACGGTCGGACAGTCGGACGGCCTGACGATCGGACGGTCTGCGGCTGGACCGTCCGATCCTTCTTATGGAACGCGAGTTGCCTTTCTCCTCCGTGATGCTTCGCACCTTTCTCCGGCCGAGCGCTTCCCGCGCGACGGCGTTGGCCCTCGGGGCCCTGCTTCTGGCGCCTCCCGGTCCGGTGGGGGCGCAGGGTGGCGCCCGTCCGATCACCGCGAGCCTGACCGCGGTCCCTTCCGACGAGGTCAAGCCGCAGAGCCGCGGCAAGAGCGCGCGGACCAGACGCACGCTCGCTCGCCGGGCGAGAGCGCGGCGGCCCGCCGCCCCACCGCCGGCGGCCTGGACGTCGCCGCGGGGCGCCTCCGCGCTGTCCAGCGACCTCCAGGGCTTCATCGGCAATCGGGTGCGCAGCGGCAAGTTCGGCGTCATGGTGGTGTCGCTGACGCGCGGCGACACCCTGTTCGCCCAGAACGCGGGCGACATGATGCAGCCTGCGTCGACGATGAAGCTGTTCTCGACCGCCGCGGCGCTCGACCGGTTCGGCCCCGAGTACACCTTCTCCACCGACGTGCTCCGTGACACGGCGAGCGCACCGGGCGGGACGGTGAACGGCAATCTCTATCTCCGCGCCGACGGCGACCCGTCGATGTCGTCGCGCTTCTGGAAGGATCCGAACTATCCGATGACGACTCTGGCGCGGGCCGTGGCCGCGACGGGGATGAAGCACGTGAAGGGCGATCTGATCTACGACGCGAGCGCGTTCGACGACCAGAAGATTCCGGACGGATGGAAGACCAAGTACCTCGGCGCCGCCTACGCGGCGCGCGTGTCGGCGCTGTCGCTCAACGAGAACGTGCTCTGGGTAGTGGTGCGGCCCGAGGGCGGCGTCGCCAAGGTCGAGCTCGAGCCGGCGACGTCCGCCGTGAAGCTCAACAGCACTGTTCGTCTCACGCGCGGCGGCGGTGGTCGCATCGTGGCCCGTCAGGGCAACGACGGCTCGATCAGTGTGAGCGGCTCGATCGGCGCGAACAGCAGGCCGCTGCGCTACTCGCTGGTGATGCCCGATCCGGCGCTGTACACCGGCGGCGCGCTTCAGGCTGCCCTCAGGAGTGCGGGCGTGACGGTGGATGGCACGGTAAAGCCGGGGAAGACGCCGGCCACGGCCGCGAAGGTCGCGAGCTTCGCGTCACCGCCGCTGTCACAGATCGTCTCCGAGATGAACCGCGAGAGCATCAACGTCGTGGCCGAGCTGCTCTATCGCGATGCGGCGCGCGCATCCTCGCCCAATGGCCCGGTGTCGGCCGAAACAGGCCTGGCGAACATGCGCGAGTTCCTGACGAAGAAAGTCGGCGCGAGCGCGGATGCCATCAAGGTGTCCGACGGCTCGGGGCTCTCGACCTACGACTATCTCACGCCGCGCACGATGATCCAGCTGCTCAGCTACGCCCACCACGGCCCGTGGTCGTCGGCCTTTCATGGCTCGCTGCCGGTCGCGGGGGAATCGGAGCTGCTGCGCCGCCGCATGCGCGCCACGCCGGCGCAGGGGAACCTGCACGCGAAGACGGGCACGACGGACACCGTGATCGGACTTGGCGGCTACGTGACGGCGAAGGACGGCGAGATCATCGCCTTCTCGTTCATCTACAACGGGAACGATCGCTGGAACGCCAAGTCGACGATGGATTCCATGGGCGCGACGCTGGCGAACTTCGTCCGGGAATAGACGGATCGTCTCCTAGACCGTCGTTTCCCGCACGTCCATCCCGCGCTTGCGCAGCTCCTCGATGTACCGCTTCGCCGGGATGCATTCGTCCGGCGTCCACACGCCCGGCGGGCCGACTTCCTTGCGAGCCTGCATCTGGCCGGTGATCGACAGCGAGTAGCCCGTGGTGCGCATCATCGCGCTGATCCCGTGCCTCTCGTCGTAGCGGTCGATGAGATCGAACTGGCGCGTGGCCGTCTCGCCGGCCTTCGTGCCGCTCACCGTGACCCGAAGCGCGAGGAGGTCCTTGCCCTTCGGCTTCGTGAGCTTCGGCGCGACAACGCTCACGAACAGCTCGCGCGGAATCACCTTCTGTCCCTTCACGTCCACCGGATCCAGGGCAAGCAGTCCGAGATCGCGGATCGCTTCCATCTTCTCGGCGTGACCGGGATAGCGCAGCGTCTTGTACTCCATCGTGGGGATCTTGCCCTCGTACCGCCACGCCATCGTGGAGAGACCACCCGCCGTGTGAAACGCCTCCAATGCGCCAACCGGTGCCGGAAACTGGATCGTCTCGCGCTCCGAGAGCGCCGGCACCTGCGTACGCTTGCCGTTCCGCACGACCCACGACAGCGTCGTGTAGTAGTCGAGCACTCCCTCCAGCGAGTACACGATCTGGTAGTCGAGCGGGGGCTCCGGATTCTGCGGCAGGCCGCCCACGAAGATGCGCACCGAGTCCACGGTGTCGAGCTGGCTGATGCCGTACTGCGCGAGGATGTTCACCATGCCGGGCGCCACGCCGCAATCGGGCACGATCGTGACCCCCTTCGCGACCGCTCTCGGCGCCAGCTCCTTCTGCTGGAACACGATCTCCGTGTTGCCGCCCAGGTCGCAGAAATGCACCCCGGCCTCGACGGCACATTCCGCGAGCTGGAGATTGAAGTAGTAGGGGATCGCGCTCATCACCGCATCGGACTCGCGCATGACGGCCAGCACCGCGTCGCGGTCGCGGACGTCGAGCGGGGTCGGAAGCAGTCGGGGGCCGGCCAGCGGCTTGAGGAAGGCGGGCAGATGATCGAAGTGCAGATCGGCGAGGCGGACCTGGGTCACTTCGGGATTCTGGAGCAGATCATACGCGCACGCCGAGCCTTGCAACCCGGCGCCGAGAACGAGCATTCGCATTGGTGCACTATCTCCTGTCGGTCGAATCGGAAGGCAGTCCGTGAATCTAACCGGCGGGCGCGTGTCCGGGCCAAGGCCAGCGGCCGCGCACGCTCCGTGCAACACCGGAATGCATGACGACACCCACGACTCCATCCCAGAGCGAGAGCTGGCGGACCCATCTCATCGATGACGACGCGGGCATCGCGGACCTGCTCCAGAGAACGCGGCGGGTCGCGGTGCTGGGCATCAAGACCGCGAACGACACCGGCCAGCCCGCCTACTACGTCCCGCAGTATGCGCAGCGCGCCGGCTACGAGATCGTGCCCGTGCCCGTCTACTATCCCGAGGTGATCGAGATTCTCGGCCAGCCGGTGTACCGTGCGGTCGCCGACATCCCCGAACCGGTGGACATGGTGAACGTCTTCCGGCGCCCCAAGGACATCCCGGCGCACGTCGACGACATCATCAGCGCGCGGCCGGCCTCGGTCTGGTTCCAGCTGGGCATTCGCAACGACGCCGCGGCGGAGCGTCTCGCCAAGGCCGGTATCGATGTCGTCCAGGACCGATGCCTGCTCGTGGAGCTTCAGCGCGTGGGACGCTAGCGGCCGCGCTACGGCTTCGGCGGGTCGTTCCGCACGATCAACACGCCGTGTGGAAGGTCGAGCTGCCACCACCGGGCGCCCAGCTCGCGGAGCGCGGGAGCGAGTGAGAGCGTCCTGCCCGCGGTCATCAGCACGCGGACGTCTCGCGGATCGCGCAGCACCGAGTACCGGCGACCAGCGACGCGTCCGGCGGTCCTGGGATCGGCGTGCAATGTCAGCCGATGCGTCAGGGTGTCGTAGGCGGGGATCAGTCCCTCGAGCAGCTCGATCCCCACGCGAGGGACCCTGGCATACAGGCTGTCCGAGCCGATCGTGCGCGGCACCACGTCCGCCCAGATCGTGTCGCGCGTCCGGCTGCCGATGATGGCGCCGCGCACGTTGGCGCTGCGAGTGCTCGGCAGCGCCAACTGAAAGAGCGCGGTGGAGTCCCTGGGTGGGCGCACGGTGACGACCGAGTCCGCACGGATGGTCGCGATGGAGCGCCAGCCGAGCACCGCACGCCAGGGGCGTAGCATCCGCCGCGCGACCAGGGAGTCGAGCCCGAACTTCTGCGCTTCCTCGATGAGGATCGTGCCCGGCAGCACCGCGCCTTTCATGGCGAGGTAGCGGCCCAGCGCGGCGCGGGGCGCCGGTGCACGCGGGTTGATGCGCGACTGCGCGTAGTAGGCCTCCTCTGCCTGCGGCCAGAGGCCGGAGTCGAGCAGCACGTCCGCGCGGCTTCGCGGCAGGGGTGAGTGGTCCCACTGCGCGCTCGCGCCGCGTGACGTCACGAGTGTGGCGACGAGTGCCAGGGCGGTCAGGCCATGCCGAACGTGCAATCCGTGTCTCATAGGCGTGCGATGCGTGCCAGGAGGACGTTGTCCGGATCGAAGGTGAGCGACGTCGGGCGCGCGGTGAACTCCTCCGGCAGCACGATCGTCGCGCGCCCGTAGGGTGGCAAAGTCACCTCGAACCGCTTCTGCTCTCCAGACGATTGGGTCACGAGCACGGTAAGCGGCAGCTCGTAGGGGCCGCGAGGCGACTCCTGAAGAGCCAGCAGCGAGACCGTGCCACGCGCCGCGTCGTACGCCCATCCGAGCGCCGGTTCCGCCACGCCGGGCCGTCGGAGCCACTGGGTGAAGAATCGATCGAGTGACCGGCGCGACGAGCGCTCCAGCTCCCGCCGCAGGTCGTCGCTCGTGGCGGTCCCGTCGCGATATGTCCGGTAGTAGGAGCGCAGGCCCCCGAAGAATGCACTGTCGCCGAGCTGGCGGTGCAGCATGTACAGGATGTAGCCACCCTTCTGGTAGCTGTTGGCGTTGAGGAGGGAGAGGTAGTTCGTCTCCGCCGTGTCCAGCACCGGGCGAGTCGCCACGATCGAGTCGTCGAGGATCTGCCCGCGGATCGTCTGCATCTCGCCGCGGAAGGCTGCCTCGCCCTTCGACTGCCTGGTCCAGAGCGCGGCGAAGTAGGTGGCGAAGCCCTCGGACAGCCACAGATGTCCCCACTCGCGCTCCGTGACCGCGTCGCCGAACCACTGATGTGCCGTCTCGTGCGCGATCAATCCCTCCGACATCTTTCGCGTGGGAAAGAGGTCGTAGGCGTAGAAGATCGCGCTCGCGTTCTCCATGCCGCCGAAGCGCGTGGCCGATTGGAGGTGCGCGAGCTTCTCGTACGGGAACGGTCCGACGAGCCGCTCGAACAGCGCGACGATCGGATGCGCGGCGGCGAACGGCCCGGGCAGCCATGCGAGGTTCTCGGGCAGCACGTACACGGATTGCGGCACGCACGTCGCTCGATCCTCGTGCGCGCAACCGGTGGGCGGAAGCTCGAACTTCGCGAGCGGTCCAGCGGCGATCACCATGATGTCGGTGGGAATCGGATGCGTCTCACGCCAGCGCGTCTCGCTTCGCGCCGTGCCGGTGCCGCCGACCGGTCGCACGCCGAGCAATGAGCCGTTCGCGACGACGACGCGGCTGGTCGGCGCGAGCACCGTCCACGTGACTGTGGCCTTGTCACTTGGATGATCGACGGTCGCGAGCCACTGCCGCGCCCGGTCCGGCCAGTTGTCGCCAAACCAGGTCCAGCGGTTCTGCGCGTCCTTCCGCGCGATGAGCCCATCCGTCACGACGCCATCGTAGCGTACGCGGACAGACATGCTGTCGCCGGTCGCGCCGGTGAGCGGAATCTCGATCCCGTCATGCGGGCGGCGCGGTGTGACGGCGCGCCCGTTCACCTCCACCGTGCGCACGGTGAGCCGGTCCACGAGGTCGAGCTTCAGCGACGTCACACCCGAATCACGACGCACGGCGAGCGTCACGTCGGCGCGCAGGAAGGCGCCCGTGTCGGGAAGCTCCAGGCGAAAATCGTAATCGAGGACGTCGATCCCCGG
>JBJMNM010000342.1:0-3265 GCA_045804305.1 Gemmatimonadaceae bacterium
CAATATTACCATAAACCACGCTATTCCTATCAGAATCTGCCCGGCGCACTACCGCAGCCGCACCACGACGCCCTGCGTGGGCGTTGCGGCGCCGCCCGCGCCGGTCAGCGTCAGCGACGCCACCGCATTTGCCGGAACGGCGAAGCGATAGAACGCCGCCCCACCCGGAATGACCGACCCGGACGTCCCGGCTGTGGGCAGCGTCGTCACGGGGAGCGGATAGCGCCCCGTGCCGCCATTGAATGCCTGGAAGAGGTTGTGCCAGTTCCAGCTCGGCTGCGTGTAGTCGGCGCTCTCGTTGACCACCACGTCGTCCGTGTATTGCGACACCGACCAATCACGAAGCTGTCCGGCGATGTCGCTGCCGTACACCGCGCGCAGGTTGTCCATTCCGTTCGTCTTCGCGTTCACGAGAGCGAGCCACACATCCGGCTCCGCGCCGCCCGACCGGAGCTTCCGGTCCGTGGCGTAGCGCAGGAAATTGTAGGTGGCCCCACGCGTCGACAGACTGTCGTCGTCGCGAATGGGCGAGCTGGTCGACGGCTTCGTGAGGTACTCCTCGTACCGGCCCGCGTTGGACGACTGGTCCTCGTTGAATGCATTGATCCCGTTCGCCGTCGACCGCAGCGTGCTGATCGTGATGTTCGTCCGCGGCACGAGCCCAGCCGACTGCCGGAAGAACAGCAGCTCCTCGGCGATGTGGCTGAGCCCCTCGTTCAGCCAGACCACCTCGAAGTCGTTCGCGTCGTTGACGTATACGCGCCGCGACCCGTTGATCAGGTGCTGAAACTCGTGACCGATGAGCGGCGTGATGAGACTGTCCACGAACCCGCGCGTGCGCACGTTGCCGTTGATGCTGCCGGTCGGATCCGGCGACAGCAGATAGAACATCTCGCCGAAATTGCTGCCCGGACACGCCATGCCCGGCGTGGTGCTGGTCGTCGGAAAGAGGTCCCGGTCGAAGAAGAAGCCGCCAGTGTACGCCTCGGAGTTCCGCAGCGTCAGCTCGTTCACGGCGCGCGTGAACAGCAGCACGATGTGGCCGTTCTGGTCGATGTCCGTCGGCGCGCCGAAGTTGGCGACGTCCAGGGGATAGACCAGCGTGTCGAAGTTGGCGGCGAAGCGATTGTAGTCGGCCGTGCTGAATCCACCGCTCGGGTTCAGCGTATCGACGGCGACGACCGCCTTGCTCCCGATCGCGACGATTCGGGCCGGATGATTGTCGATGGCGTCGCAGGCGCTCGGGCTCACGTTGAGCGACACGATGTCGCCCACCTGTACGCTGCTCGGTATGAGGCTCCGACGGAGGCCGCTCGCCGCCGGCCGCCGGGCGGTCTGGAACAACGGCGCCAGACGCGAGCGCGCTCGTTCGTTCAGCCGCGCCGCCACGCTGAAGTCGAGCGTCGGCCCGTGCAGCGACGCCGCCTGGAGCGGACTCTCCGACAGCGACGCGAGCGACGTGGCGGGCGCGCTGACGCTGCCGGCCGTGGCAATCCCCGACGCCGCCACCTGGTACGTGCTCGACGCCGAGCCGGTGGTCGCCGTGTCCGCGACGACGAGCACGAACTCGGCGCCCGATGCGCCGCCCGAGATCCTCAGCTCCGAGCCACCCGTCGTGGTGACGGCGTCTCCAGGAGCGAGCGCGTTGTCACCCAGCCCCGTGCTGTCCGACTTGCAGGCGACGCACAGCAGAAGGGCCAGGCTCGTCGCCAGCGGGAATCGCCGGCGCGCGGCAAAACGGATCATTGAGCAAGCTCCTGTGTTCGTTTGGATTGCAATGCATTCCTCCACACATACCCCGTGCCAGACTGGTCGCGTTGGGCGGCCGACTCGGTGGATACATCTCCGGCCCACTCGAGTAGATTCAGTAATGCCCCGCGCCAGACGTGCACGTCGTTCACTCAGTATCGTCACGCTCGCCCTCCGCGCTGCACTGTACCTGGCCGCCGCGTGGGCCACGCTGGTGACGCTCGCCGCCGGCCTCTTTCCCGGCGCCGGAGCACTGACTCTGACACTCGCGCTCTACACGACCCTACCCCTCGTCGCCTTCATCCGGTGGCGGGGTTGGCCCTTCTATCCCGGTGCGGCCTTCCGGCTGTTCGTGGTTCGGCCCTTCTGGTACACGCAGCTCATCCTTCCACTGGTCGCCAGTGCCGGGCTGATCGGTCTCCTCGTGGGCGCGCCGTTCGGTCACGCGCTCCTCGCCGGCCGGGTGCTCGCCGGTGTCGTGCTCGCCGTCGTTGCCCTGGTGCTCGCGCTGGGATACCTGGGTGCGCGGCGGCTGGTCGTGCGGAATGTGGACGCCGTGATGCCGGGGCTCGCACCGGAGTTCGATGGTCTGCGCATCGCGCAGCTCTCGGATCTGCACGTCGGTCCTCACACCTCGCGCCGCTTTCTCCAGCGCGTGGTGGACGCGACTCAATCGCTCGTGCCCGACGTGATCGCCGTCACGGGCGACCTGATCGACGATCGCGCTGAAGACGTCGCGGTCTACGCCAGAGCCCTCGGCGCCCTCGAGGCGCCGCTCGGCGTGTACATGATCCCCGGCAATCACGATGTGTACGCGGGATGGGATGACGTGGAGCGCAATCTGCGCTCGGCACGGCTCGGCACCGTGCTCGTGAACGAGACGCGACTACTCCACCGGGGCGACGCGACGATCGCGATCGTCGGCACGGGAGATCCGGCCGGCGGCCAGCGCGGCGCATCGCGCGTGGCGCCCGACGTGGAGCGCGCGCTGGAAGAAGTGCCCGGCAGCGCCACGGTCATCGCCTTCGCGCACAATCCCAAGCTGTGGCCGGCGCTGGCCGCGCGCGGCGTCGCGCTCACGTTGAGCGGACACACCCACTACGGACAGTTCGCGCTGCCGCGCCTTGGATGGAGTCTCGCGTCGCCCTTTCTCGAGCACGCCATGGGGGCGCACGCGCAGGAAGACGCGCTGCTCTACATCAGCCCGGGGACCGGGTACTGGGGCATCCCCTTCCGGCTCGGTGCGCCGCCGGAGGTCACGCTCGTGACGTTGCGCCGCGGCGAGAGCGGAGCGACGCACGTACACCCGGCGCGCGCGGCGTAGTCGTCGTCCTGATGGAGCAAAGCGACTGAGCGAGCTGCACCTGCAACGTGCAGAACCGTCGCTCCCTCGGAACGACAGTAACGAAGCAATACGGCGTCGTCACGCCGTGATACAGCGCGCTCCTCCCCACCGACATCTGTTCACCACATAACCGTGAGCGCGACAAAGGGTTAGCGGTCGCGCCGCACGCGA
>JBJMNM010000343.1:0-10492 GCA_045804305.1 Gemmatimonadaceae bacterium
CTCGAACCCCGGCTGCACCGCGCGGAGATTGCGGAAGCTGCGCACCATCAGCCCCGCCGCGGTGAGCAGCACCAGCGAGAGCGCCACCTGCGAGACCACCAGCGCGGCGCGGGCGGCATGCCGTCGGCGCGACGTGGTCATCCCGCGTCCCCCCTCGCGCAGCACGCCGAGGTCGAGCGCGGGCGCGCCGAACAGCGGCAGCACCGCGAGGGCCACGGCCGCCACCAGCGCGCCGCCAATCGCGAACGCCATTCCGGCTGCACCGAGATGAACCTCGGCCAGTCGCGGCAGATCGGTCGGCGCAACGGCGAGCAGCGCGCGAAGCCCCAGCGCTGCGAGTGCGACTGCCACGACGGCCGCGGCGAGCGCGATGAGCAGGCTCTCGGCGAGAAACTGCGTGGCGAGATGCAGCCGGTCGGCGCCCAGCGCCGCGCGCACGGCCGTCTCCCGCCGCCGCGCCTCGAGCCGCACGAGAAAGAGATTCGACAGGTTCGCCGCCGCGATCAGCAGCACGAGCAGCACGGAGCCGAACAGGATCCACAGCGCGCGCGTCATCACGTCGCCCACCACGGCGTCGCGCAGCGGGCGGACCTGGGTGCGGAATCCGGTCCCCTTCATGAAGCTCGCCGGCTCGGCGTTCGGGAAGAGCTCCGGCAGCCGGGCCGTGAGCGGCGTGAGCTCGCGTTGCGCATCGGCCGCCGAAAAGCCGGCGCGCAGGCGGCCGATCGCGTTCCACGTGTGGTTGTTCTGCGGCTGCGCGGCGGGGTTCACGTACCCCGGTGCCCAGACGTCCACCTGCACGTCCGGGAGCTGCGCCGACGGCGGAAGCACTCCCACCACCGTCATCGGAAACCCTTCCATGTCGATCACGCGGCCGACGACGTTGGGATCGCCGCCGAAGCGCCGCATCCAGAAGCCGTGCGCGAGCACGATGACTGGCGGCGGATCCACGACGTTGTCCTCCGGTCGCAGGGCGCGGCCGAGGGCCGGTGTGATGCCGAGCACGTTGAACAGGCTCGCGCTCACCATGGCGGCGCGCACGCGCTCCGCGGGCTGGCTCGTCCCCGCCCCGCTCACCGTCATCTGCGAGTTCTGGTACACGCCTACGTCGGCGAGCGTGCGGCTGTGCTCCTTGAAGTAGAACATCTCGTGCCGCGCCAGCCCCCACAGCGTGTCGCCCTTCATCTTCGGCACGGGCGACGTGAGCTCCACGAGCTGGTGGGCGTCGGCGTACGGGAGCGGTCGCAGCACGACTGCATCGAGCATGGCGAAGATGGCCGTTGCGGCACCGAGGCCGACGCCGAGCGTGAGGACCGCGGTGAGGGTGAAGCCGCGGCTGCGGGCGAGGGTGCGCGCGGCCTGGCGCGTCTCGAGTACGAAGGCGTCGAAGATGTCCATGCGCCGCTGCTCCTGGATGATCTGTTCGTCGATCGCGACCGCCTGCTTGCGATATTCCCTGATGTCGCCGAACCGTCGCCGCGCTTCGCTCTCCGCGTCGGCGCGCGTCATCCCGCGCGCGACCAGCTCTTCGATGCGTTCGTCGAGGTGGAAGCAGAGCTCCTCGTCCACGGCGCGGCGTGCGCGTGCGCGGGTGGCGGGGAGACGAAAGACCCGCCGGAGCTGCCAGCGAGCTCCGTCCCGGCTCATCGGGCCGGTTCGGCAGCGAGCAGGAATCCCACGGCTTTCGTGTAGCGTTGCCACCTGGACAGCTCGGCCGTGAGCTGCTTTCGTCCGGCCGGGGTGAGGCGATAGAACTTCGCCTTGCGTCCCTGGTCGGTGTATCCCCATTCCGCGTCGAGCCAACCCTTGTGCTCGAGCCGGTGGAGCGCGGGATAGAGCGCGCCCTCCTCGATCTGGAGCTGGTCGCGAGTGGAGCTCTCGATCCAGCGGAGCACGGCCAGGCCGTGCATCGGGGCCCAGGAGAGGGTCTTGAGGATCAGCAGGTCGAGGGTTCCACGGACCAGCTCGAGCTCTGGGGCGGCGGGCATGCGCATCCTCTGATCTAAGGTGCTTAGGGTTTAACCTAAGTTACTTAGGATAGTAGGAGATCGGGCGCCGTGCTGTCAAGCATCATCGCGGCGAGCAACGGCACGCTCTCGAGTGACAGCCGCTCGGGCACACTCGATCAACCGCCGCTCGGGCACACTCGATCAGAAGCCGCTCGGACACTCGATCAGAAGCCGCTCGGACACTCGATCAGAAGCGGCTCGGGCGGGCCCCTCGAGACCGTGGGGAGGTGCGGATCAACACGGATCTTCGGATCGATGCCGTGTGGCGTTCACAGCTCCATGCACCCGGCCAGAAATGCTTTGACGGTGCGGGAGAGAATGGGGAGCGCCACGCTCGCCCCGGTGAGCCGGACAGCAGCCCTCGCCGTAATCTCGGCCACCGCGACGACGTCGATTCGGCACAGATCGCTCACCCCGCACCCCCAAAGTCTTTCGGCCCCGGCGCTCGGAACATTGGCATCACACGGAATCGATCCGTCGATCCGTGTTGATCCGCACCTCCCGACGGTCTCGAGGGGCCGGCCCGGGCGGCTTCTGATCGAGTGTGCCCGAGCGGCTGTCCTTCGCGTCCTCCGCGATCCTCTGCGTTCATGCCGTTGCAGCATTCAACAATGAGAAGCACTCTTGCTTTTCATGACAAAGTTCTCTACCATCCAGACCAGACAGACCATCGGCAACGTCCGGATGGAGCGGAGTGGAGGTCCAAGACCATGCCCAGATTGATCAAGCAGCCCAGCGCCTTCATTCCGATCGCCATGTCCCTCGCGGCGCTGGGGACCGTGCTCCTGCACCTCGCGAGGTTCGGCGTCACGCACGAGCCGGACGAAGGCGCGGCCGCCCACATCTGGCAGCTGCTCATGGCCGGGCAGCTACCCGTCATCGCGTACTTCGCGATCAGGTGGCTGCCGCAGGCGCCAAGGGAGGCGGCAGCCGTGCTCGCCCTGCAGCTCGTGGCCGTGGTCGCGGCCCTCGCGCCGGTCTTCCTCCTCCAGCTCTGACCCGCCGGACGCTCACGCGGCGGAAGGCGATCCCGCCGGTCGTGGAGTGCGCAACGGACTGACTGCGGTCATGCGACCTCCGCCCGTCTGGCGCTCCACGAGCGATTGCACGGATCTCAACGCAGCGAGTGCATCGCGACCATCCTCGGAATAGGCGATGTAGCCGTCCGGCCGCACGAGCATGAGGTCGCGATGTGGCCCCATTCGCAGCTCCACGACCTCGCTCAGCGACGTCGCGAGCCGTCGAGCCGCCTCCCTGGTCAAAACGTCCGCGTTCTCATCGCAAAGCAGCAGGAACCGGCTGCCAATGCCGTCGCCGCCGCGCATCGTGTCGTCGATGTACCGCCGCCCTGCGCCCTCGACGAACGGACTGCCGCGGTATTCGATCCCGAGCTCGGAGAGCCGCTGCACGAACGCGTGCTGAAACGGCGCCAGACGAGAGACCATCGGCAACACGGTATTGCGCAGTGCCTGTGCCAGCTTGCTCGGCGTTCCCAGCACCTTGGTCATGACATGCGTCGTCTCGATCACATTCGCGATCACCGGCAGGCGCTCGGCGGCGTAGCTCTCCAGGAGCGCTTCGTTGCCGCGACCGCGCAGGACGAGGTCGAGCTTCCAGGCCAGGTTCCACACGTCGTGCAGTCCCGTGTTCATTCCCTGCCCGCCGAACGGACTGTGAATGTGCGCGGCGTCGCCGGCGATGAAGATGCGCCCGACCCGCAGCTCTGCGGTATGCCGGTGATGCACGCGAAAGTAGCCGCTCCAGTGGAGCGCCCGTGCTTCGATGCCGGTCGGCCCTCGCTCCCAGAGGATCTGCTGCACGAGCTCGAGCGACGGCGCATCGCCCTCCCCTGTGTCGATCGTCGCCACGACGCGTCGCCGAGTGGCGCTCATCGGGAAGATGGCGACCGGTCCGAACTCGCTCGGGCAGAGCTGTAGCTGGTCCGCGGGCAGCCTGTCGTTCGTCTCGATGTCCGCGAGCATGAACGAGTCGTCGTATTCAGCGCCCTCGAACGGCAGGTTCAGGAGATGCCGGACCGTGCTGTGCGCCCCATCGCAACCGATGACGAACGCGGCGGTCAGCTCGAGGTGTTGTCCCTTGTGATCCAGCGTCGCCGCGACGTGATCGTCATGCTGGACGGCCGTCACGAATGACGTATCATATTCGACGGCCCCGCCACGACTCCGGAGCTGCTCCGCGAGCAGCCGTTCGGTGACGTCCTGCGGAACCATCGCAATGAACGGATAGCCGCTCTCCTCGGGTGTGAACTGCATGTGCGCGAGGGTCCGTCCCTGCGTCATCACGGCCACCGAGGTGACACGATTGGCGACTTCGAGGAACGGTCGGACGAGCCCGGCCATGTCGAAGATCTCGAGCGTCCGAGGAAAGATGGCCAGCGCTTTCGAGTATGCGGACTGCGACGACCGCGCTTCGACGAGCCGCCACCTCAGCCCGCGGCGAGCGCACTCGTTCGCCATGAACAGTCCGACCGGGCCGGCGCCGACGATCAGGACGTCAGTATCAGTAGCCAACACATTTCCCTCCCTCGATGCAGACCATCTTGAGCCGCGTGCGGTGGAACTCGCACGCGCGCGTCGCGTTCGCAGGAGACAAGACAGATGAGCGGACTGTCCTGTGACAGGCACGCTGCTGAGTCCGCGAACTCGTCCGGGGACCGGGCAGGGCAGAAAAGGGTCGGTCGGGCGGCAAGAAACTAAAAACTAAGTTATCGCGTAGAGAGCCGGCAGGCACTCTGTCGGGCACGCCGTCACTCGGGTCGGTCGGCCCTTCCGCAGACAGAGCCACTGGCGAGGCGACACATGACGTTGCTACCGGTCCACGTCACCGCCGGCGCGATCGCGATCGTCGCGGGGTTCATTGCGATCTTCGCGCTGAAGGGAGCAAGCCTGCACCGAAACAGCGGGATGATCTTCGTCTCCGCCATGGTGATCCTGTCGCTCACCGGGGCCATCATCGCGGCGCTCAAGGGCGGCCGAATCAGCGCGGCGCAGGGCGTGTTGACCTTCTATCTGGTCACGACCTCCCTGCTCACCGTGAGGCACCGGATCGGCCAGTTTCGCTGGACCGATCTCGGTGCGATGCTGGTCGCGCTGACGGTGGGTCTGTACGAGGCCAATCTCGGATTCGAGGCACTGGATAACCCGAAGCGCACGAGCGATGGAGTGCCCGCCGCGATGGTCTTCCTCTTTGCGACCGTCGCCTTGCTCGCGGCCTTCGGCGACATGCGCATCATGCTGGGCCGAGCGGTCGAAGGCGCGCCTCGCATCGCTCGACATCTGTGGCGCATGTGCTTCGCGCTGTTCATCGCCTCCGGCTCCTTCTTTCTCGGTCAGGCGAAGGTGATTCCGAAGCCGATACGCATCTATCCGCTGCTCGCCATTCCGGCGCTGCTGCCGTTGGGGCTCATGCTCTACTGGCTGGCGCGCCTCTCGATCACGCAATGGCGTCGTCGCCGCGTGCTCGAGACATACGCGTCCACCACACTCAGTCGCTCAACGCAAACATGAATCGACTCGGGGAAGCAACACCCGGCACGGCTGCGACCACCGCGTACGAATCGGCCTCGCCCGTGCGCGAGCGCATCCAGGCCCTGGACGTCCTGCGCGGTGTGGCGGTGGGAGGCATCCTGTTCGCCAACGTGCTGGTGTTCTTCGGCATGAGCTTCCTCTCGCCCGAGCGCGCCGCGGCGCTGTCCAGCACGACGGCCGACCACGCTGCCCTGTGGCTCGAGCGCGTGTTCGTCGACGGCAAGTTCTACTCGGTATTCTCACTGCTGTTCGGCATCGGCTTCGGCGTGCAGCTCGCGCGTGGCGGCGAGGCCGCGCTGCCCCGGTTCAAGCGCCGCTTGCGGATTCTGCTGGTGATCGGCGCCGTGCACGCCTTTTTCATCTGGGCCGGCGACATCCTCATGCTGTACGCGCTGCTCGGCTTCACGATGCCGTGGTTCGCGCGAAAGCCTGATCGTGCACTGCTGCGATGGACCGTGGGCCTGCTCGCCGTGCCCACCGCGCTCTATATCGTCGCGCTCGCAGCCTGGATGCTCTCCGGCTCCGGCGCGGCGGCCCAGACGTCGCCCGATGGCGGTATGCCGGCGAACATCCGGTCATTCTTCGAGGCGATCGGACGGGGCGGATTCAAGGATGCCTTCATCGGCAACCTCGTCTTCCTCGCCGGCCGATGGGCCGATCTGATTGCAACGGTACGGTTCCCCAAGGTGCTGGGCATGTTCGTGCTGGGCCTCTACACCGTACGCACCGGCCTCGCCCTCGCGCCGTCGGACCACCGTGGCACGCTCGTACGCTGGAGCACGCTGGGATGGGGCATCGGCCTGCCCGCGAACATCATCGCGGCCTGGGCCTTCGAGCACAATCAATATCTGCCTCCATCCGTCGGCGGACTCCTCGGCGTCGCGATGCAGGGCATCGGCGTCCCGATGCTGGCCCTCGGCTACGCGGCGACGATTGGACTGCTCGTCGTCGATGGACGCCGAGTCATCACCGTGTTCGCGCCGGTCGGCCGCATGGCGCTCACGAACTACCTGATGCACTCGATCGTCTGCGTCACGCTGTCGTACGGATTCGGGCTCGGACTCTGGTGGCACATCGGCGCCGCGAAGGCGATGGCGATCGCCGCGGCGATCATCGCCCTCCAGATCCCGCTGAGCACGTGGTGGCTGTCACGCTTCCGGTTCGGACCCGCCGAGTGGATCTGGCGCCGGCTCACCTATGGGAGACCGCTATGAGAACCGCGCTCGCTGTCGTCCTGCTCGTCGTCGGCCTGCTCGGCCATCTGCTGGCCGCCCGGGCCATCGGCGGCAGCCACATGGCGTACCAGCATCACATCTTCGGCTTCTTCCTGATTCTCCTTGTCACGGGCGCCATCATCGCGGCACTCGGCTGGCGATTCTGGCGTGGCCGCCGAGACATCATGGCGCTGGTCATCGGAGCGGTGCAGGCGTTGTTCGGCCTGGTGATCTATCTGGAGCGATTCCGCGTTCACTAGAATCGCTGCGCCCGCGGACAGCACCTCGGATGGCCGCCCCGACTGTCCCGAGGTCGTGGTCACCTGGTCGCGATTCGGCGCACCCTTACAGGGAAAGTGCCGGCTCGCCGACGATCTCGACGAGCAAAGGAACGATGCCTGCGTGGTCGCAGGCGCGTGGCGGGCCATTGGGAGTCCCACAGCCACACGGCGTGATCCGCTGGATGTTGGAGCCGTTCGACGCTGTTGCCGTTACGACCGGCGCATTGATCCCGGTATTCCGCGATGAGCCCCAAAAAACGTGGGCCGCCAGCACCTGCTGACGGCCCAACGTCCGTTGAGCCAACGAGCTACACCGCCGCGATCTCCGCCGCGCGCGGTGCCGACGTCACCGTCACCCTCGGCTTGAACAGTGCCGCGAACAGCAGCAGCACCGCGAACGCCCCCGCCGCCGGTATCACCCAGATCGCCCGCCAGTCGTGCGTGGCCGTGGCCCCGGCACCGATCGTGTGGGCGTCGACCACCACGCCCGACAGCCACGATCCGATCGCCTGACCGGCGCCGAGCGTCACGAGGGCGATGAATCCTTGCGCCGCGGCCCGGATGCGGACGTCGGCCTGCTTGTCCACGTAGATCTGCCCGGTGACGAAGAAGAAGTCGTAGCAGACACCGTGCAGCAGGATGCCGAGGTAGAGCATCCACATTCCCGGCCCCGCGTTGCCATAGGCGAAGAACAGGTAGCGCGTCGTCCACGCCGCCATGCCCACGAGCAGCATCTTCTTGATGCCCAGCCGCACGATGAACCAGGGCATCAGCAGCATGAAGCCGATCTCGGACATCTGTCCGAGGGTCATCTTGCCGGCCGCGCCGCTCACGCCGATCTCGTTCAGGAAGGGATTCGTGAAGGCGTAGTAGAACTGCAGGGGGATGCAGAGCAGGAAGGAGCCGAGCACGAACACGGTGAACGACCGGTCCTTGAGCAGCGCGAGCGCGTCGAGCCCGAGCACGTCGCGCGCCGAGAGCGGCTTGCCCGCGTTGTGCGGCGGCGTGTGCGGGAGGGTCAGGCAATACAGCGCCATCGCCACCGACGCCGCGGCGCCGATGCGCAGCGGCAGCGCGGTCGCGTCGGCACCGAGCGCGCCGATGATCAGTCCAACCGCGATGAACCCGATCGTCCCCAGCACGCGGATGCGCGGGAACTCGCGTCCCGGATCCTGCATGTTGTCGAACGAGATCGAGTTCGTGAGCGCCAGCGTGGGCATGTAGCACAGCGTGTACGCCAGGAACAGCCAGGCGAAGCCGGTGAAGGTCGACTGCGTCGTCGCGAGATAGAGCAGCACGGCACCGACGAGATGCAGCGTCGCCAGCACGCGCTCGGTGGCGAAGAAGCGATCCGCGATCATGCCGACGATGAACGGCGACACCATGGCCGCGATCGCCGGCATCATGTACGCGAGCCCGATCTGCGTACCCGTCGCACCGAGCGACTTGCCGAGGAACGTGCCGAGCGTGACGAGCCAGGCGCCGTAGATGAAGTACTGCACGAACATCATCGCCGAGAGGCGAGTGCGAACCGCCGTCATGGGAGCACCTTGATGCGGATGTTGCGGTAGGAGACCGAGTCGCCGTGATCCTGAAGCCCGATGCGCCCGCGCGCTGACTTCCCGTAGCCGGGCCACGCCGCGAACTTGCTCGCCGCCACCTTCTGCGACCACTCCGGGCTGCCAAGCTCGTACTGCGCGGTCCGCGTTCCGTTGAGCCAGTGCTCCACGTGGTTGCCGTTCACCACGATCCGCGCGGCGTTCCATTCGCCGGCCGGCTTCACGATGCCCCGCGGCGCGGGGTACAACCCGTATGCCGCACCGGCCGACGTAAGCGGATCCTTCCCATCGGCGTGACGCGCGTCGTCGAGCACCTGGAACTCGGGACCCGTCATGTACGTCGCCTCACCCTCGTCGGTGATGCGGTAGATGATCCCGCTGTTGCCGCCGGGCTGGACCTTCCAGTCGAGCGCGAGGTCGAAGTTGCCGAACTGCTCGTCGGTCACGAGATCGCCGCCGCGGCCGACGCGCGAGATCATGCCGTTCGCCGCGGTCCAGCCGGTCGGCGCGCCGGTGGCATGATAGACGTGCCAGCCGGCGAGCGTGCTGCCGTCGAACAGGGGACGCCACCCCGCCGCGCGCTCCTCGGCGGTGAGTGCAGACGTGGCGGGAGTGGGCGCGGCGCCCTGCTGCATGGTGGACTCCTGCGAGCCAGGTTTCGGCGAGGCGCAGCCCGCGAGCGTCGCGCCCGCGAGGATCGCCACTGCTCGGCGAATCATGAAGGGAGAGATGGGATGGGACATTCGCGTCTCTATGGGAGGGCTGGTGACGGCGGCGAGGGCGACGGCGCGACTCCTTGCTCAGCCCCAAAAAGGAACCGCGCCCCGCCGGGGCACAAGGGGCGTCGTGGCGCGAGAAGCAGGCGGTTGACTCGGGCCTGGCTCACAGTCGGCCAGCAAGTGGGTCAATTGCAGACTCCCAGCCTTGCGTCACCCAGACCTCCCGTCCAGCGTTGGCGCCATGAGCAACCCGCCTGCCACGGCCCCCACCATCTCGGCTGCCACTCGCCGCGCAAAGGTTGGCGCGGTGCTGCGCGTCTCGAGCGGCAACTTCCTCGAGATGTACGACTTCATCGTGTACGGCTACTACGCCGTGTACATCGCGAAGACCTTCTTCCCCACGGGGAGCGAGTTCGCGTCGCTCATGCTGTCGCTCGTCACCTTCGGCGCCGGCTATCTGATGCGGCCACTCGGCGCCATCGTGCTCGGCGCGTACATCGATCGGAAGGGCCGGCGTCAGGGACTGCTCGTGACGTTGGCCTTGATGGCGGTCGGCACGCTCACGATTGCCGTGACGCCGAGCTACGCGACGATCGGCCTCGCGGCGCCGATCATCGTCGTCATGGGTCGGCTGTTGCAGGGACTGTCGGCGGGTGTGGAGCTGGGCGGCGTGTCGATCTACCTCGCCGAGATCGCGACACCCGGACATCGAGGCTTCTACTGCTCGTGGCAGTCGGCGAGCCAGCAGCTCGCGGTCGTGTTCACGGCGCTCGTGGGGCTCGCCCTGACCGGCGCGCTGACCGGCGAAGAGCTGGCAGCATACGGGTGGCGCATCCCGCTCCTGATCGGCTGCCTCGTGATCCCATTCATCCTGTGGCTCAGGCGCTCGCTCGAGGAGACGCCCGAGTTCACGCGGATGCACCATCATCCACGGAAGTCGGCCGACGTGCTCCGCATCCTCGGTGAGAGCTGGCCGCTCGTGCTCACGGGGATGCTGCTCGTGGTGTTCACCACGTCCACGTTCTATCTGATCACCGCGTACACGCCCACCTTCGGCCGACAGGCGCTGCATCTCGCCGCGCAGCAGACGTTCGTCGTCACGCTGTGTGTGGGACTGTCGAACTTCGCGTGGCTTCCGCTGTCGGGCGCGCTCTCCGATCGC
>JBJMNM010000344.1:0-4711 GCA_045804305.1 Gemmatimonadaceae bacterium
ACCGCGGCCGCGGCGCTCCCCCCCGTGGCGAGCATGGGATCGAGAAGGAAGAAATCCCGCTCTCCCGCATCGCCAGGAACCTTGAAGTAGTAGTCGACGGGTTCGAGGGTGTCGTGGTCGCGATACAGACCGATGTGGCCAACGCGAGCCGCCGGGACCAGTCGGGCGACTCCTTCCACCATGCCGAGGCCTGCCCGGAGAATGGGCACGAGCGTCAACTTCTTCCCACTCACCCGCTTGCCGGTCGTTCGCTCCAGCGGTGTCTCCACGGGTGCCGACTCGAGCGTCAGCTCACTCGTCGCCTCATACGCGATGAGCGTAGCAATCTCGTCCACCAGCTCCTTGAAGATCTTGGTTGGGGTCGCGCGATCACGAAGGAGTGAAAGCTTGTGCTGAACGAGAGGATGCGAGACGACGCGAAGTGTCGGGAACGCGGGGGTGGTGTCCATGCGGCGGAAGCTACTAACTTCGCGCGCATGAAAGAATACCAGGCCGTCATGCTGCGGCTCTCGCGGCACGCGCGTGACGATGAAGATGCGCTCACGGATCTGTTGAACGAACGGAGTCGAGGCGGCTGGCGGCCGGCCATGATGTCGCAGGACGAGCATCGGCTCACGCTCGTCTTCGAGCGGCCCGGAGACAGCGAAGTCTGACGACGCCAGGCGTCGCCGGCGCGATCTCGACCGGCCGCTTCCACACGAACCGCTCGGGCCACGGCTCGTCGTGCGCTGGTTGACAGGCGGGGCCCTCATTCACAAGATGGGCAACCCACCACGAGGAGCCCCCATGCGCGTACGGAAACCGGCGTTCGTGCTGCAAGCATTTGCAGCCATCACCCTCTTGGGCGCGGCGGCCCCCCACACAGACGCGCAGCAGGCGACAGGGACCGTGCGTGGCACGGTCCGCCACGCGGCGAGTGGCACTCCACTCGCCAGCGTCCAGATCATCGTGGCCGGCACGCGCATTGGCGCGATGACGAGGGATGACGGCAGCTATGTCATCCTCAACGCCCCGGCGGGCGCACAACGGGTGCAGGCGCGACTCATCGGCTTTGCGCCCACCGAAAAGCCGGTCAGCATCACCGCGGGCGGCGCTGAAACGGTGGACTTCAGCCTCTCGCCCACGGCCGCAGCGCTCGAAGAGGTCGTCATCACCGGCACCGCTGGCTCGGCGCGCAAGCGCGAGGTCGGCAACTCGATCAGCTCACTCAAGGCCGGTGACGTCCCCGAGGCGCCCACCAACGTCTCCAATCTGCTGCAGGGACGCGTCGCCGGGGCGAGCGTGCAGCTTTCGACGGGCAGCGCGGGGTCGGGGAGCTCGATTCGCCTGCGTGGCAACTCCAGCGTGGCGCTCAGCAACCAGCCGCTCATCTATGTGGATGGCGTGCGCATGCGGAGCGACGAGTACCCGAAAAACGTCCCGCCCTCGGGCTCGACCCTACGTGGGCCGAACTATAATGCCAGCCCGCTCAACGACATCAATCCGGAAGACATCGATCGGATCGAGATCATCAAGGGAGCAGCGGCGACGACGCTGTACGGCACCGAAGCCGCGTCCGGAGTGATCCAGATCTTCACGAAGCACGGCACGGCCGGCAAGCCTGTCTGGAGCTTCGAAACGACGCAAGGATTCAACCGGCTGCGCCCATTCGGGATCGACGACGGCAAGGAGTGCTCGGCGACGTCGGGCTGTGGGAAGTACATCTTCATCAACCCCTGGCTCCGTGACGGTCGCCGCCAGGGTTATCTCGGATCGGTGAGCGGTGGACAGAGCGCGATTCGCTACTTCGTCTCCGCCGGCTACGACGGCAACCAGGGCGTGCTCCCGAAGGACGATGAGCGAAAGGTGATCGTGCGCGGCAACTTCAGCTTCGAGCCGACCCAGAAGCTGACCTTCGAGTGGAACACGTCGTACACCTCCGACTCGATCAGCAACACGCCGTCGGGCAACAACGCGGCCGGGCTCACGCTGAACGCGTACCGCCGCGATCGCAACTACTTCAGCAGCGCGAACATCGATACGATCTCGCAGGTGCTGTCCTACGAGCTCAATACGGGGATCAGCCATCTGCTGCTCGGCGGCAAGGTGAGCTATGCGTCCACGCCGAACCTCACACAGCGAATCACCATTGGACTGGATCGGAGCGAGCTCGAGAACCGAAACCTCCGGCCGTACGGTTTCGTGAGCCAACCGACGGGCGCACTCTCCGACCAGCACTGGAGCAGTCAGGTTCTGAGCGCGGAGTACGTCGGCAACTACGAGCGTGAGCTCGGCGCGTTCCGGTCGAGCTTTGCCTGGGGAGGTCAGACCAACACCTCCGACATCCGCGACCTGCAGGGCTACACGGAAGGTTTCCCCGGCCCCGGCGTGCCGGTTGTCTCGAGCGGCGCGCAGTGGAATGCCACCGAGCAGCGGATCCGGATCGTCACCGGCGGGCTCTTCCTGCAGGAGATGATCGGCTGGCGCGACCGACTGTTCGTGACCGCCGGGGTTCGCGCGGACAAGTACAGTGCCTTCGGCAGCAACCTCGGTCTGCAGACCTATCCGAAGATCAGCGCGTCCTACGTGATCTCCGACGAATCGTTCTTCCCGAGGAGCATTGGTTCGCTCAAGCTGCGCGCCGCGTATGGCGAAGCCGGGCGCGCCCCAGGCGCGTTCGACGCGCTGCGGACCTACACGCCGGTCGGGTGGGGCGGACAGCCCGCCTTCCGCACGAACACGGTTGGGAACCCCGATCTCGGCCCGGAGCGCAGCCGTGAAACCGAGCTCGGCTTCGATGCCGTCACGCTGGGCGAGCGGCTGAACCTCAACGCCACGTTCTATAACACGATCACCGGCAACGCACTTCTACCTGTCAGCCAGATTCCGTCTCTCGGCTTTCAGACGAGCCAGCTCCAGAACGTCGGCACGCTGAAGAAGCGCGGGCTCGAGGTGGAAGCTTATGGCGACCTGTTCCGCTCGCAGCCAGTGACCTGGAACGCGGGATTCACGTTGGCGCTCAACAAGAGTGAGGTGGCCAGTCTTGGCGGCGCGCCTGCCTTCATTCTCGGCAACCGCTTTGGCTGGATCCGCGAAGGCGGGCCGGTCGCCGAGCTCCGCGGTCACTACGTCACGAATCCCGACGACATTGGCGCACCGATCATCGAAGCGGATCATGCGTACGGCCCCTCACAGCCGACGCGCATCATCGGTGTGAACACGTCGCTGCGATTCCCGTACGGCATCGAGCTCTCGGCACGCGGGGAGTATCAGGGCGGCCACTACATCAACGAAGACGCGTCGTACGAGGCACTGTCCCGTGGTGTGCAGTGGCCATTCTGCTTCGACGCCTACGCGAAGGATGCGACGCAATGGACAGCATGGGAGCGCACCTACTGCGTTGCCGCGAACGCCCGCGACGACTTCTTCATCTTCAAGGCGGACTTCTTCAAGATGCGGGACGTGACGTTACGCGCGCCGATCCCCGCGCGCCTCCTGCGCGGTGCGCAGAGCGGGCAGCTCTCTCTTTCGGTGCAGAACTGGTATACCTGGAAGAACAAGGACTTCCGTGTGCTCGATCCCGAGATGGCGGGTAACGATGGCTTCAACGCCGCCGTGCGCTACATCTCCGAGCACATCCCCGCGCCGGCTACGGTGCTCGCCCAGCTACGCCTCACCTTCTGAGAGAGCACACTCATCATGCAGACCAGACACGAGAACACCGCCGGCGCGACTCCCCGGGTTGCGCGCAGGGGCATCGCGCTCCTGGCGACAGTGGCCACGCTCACGGGTTGCGACTTCAAGGTCACGAACCCGGGCCCGGTTCAGGAGCAATTCCTCAATGACCCCGCCGCACGTACGGCATTGGTGAACGGCGCCGGGCGCGATCTCAGCCAGGCACTCAACTGGACCGCGTACACTGGCGCAGCTGTGTCGCGCGAGATCTTTCCTGCCGGATCCACGGGCTCGTTCGGCATCACCGTGCTCCAGCAGCTCGGCAAGCTCGTGCCGTCAAACGGCGAGAGCGACCAGTACTGGAACGATGCGCAGCGCGCACGGTGGGAAGCCGAGAGCGGCGCCGACCGATTCAAGTCCAACATGGCGGCGGCCGACTTCGCCAAGAGCACCCACGCAGGTCAGATTCTCCTCTGGGCAGGATATGCGAACCGCCTGCTGGGGGAGAACATGTGCGATGCCACCATCAACGCCGGTCCCAAGCTGCCATCCGATGCGTTTCTCACACGCGCCGATTCGGAGCTCACGGAAGCGATGGCCATCGCGACAGCCGCCAACGATACCAAGACCGCCACCGCCGCCCGCGCCGCGCGCGCGTCGGTGCGTGCCGATCTGGGGAACTGGGCTGCCGCGGTGACCGACGCATCGGCGATTGCCGACGCCTATGTGTTCCAGATGCCGTATTACACCACCGATGCCGACCAGTACAACCGCATCTATTGGGCAACGGCGAACTCGCCGTACCGGGCGCACACGGTATGGAACACCTTCTACGACCAGTACTACACCGACACCAAGGATCCACGCGTGTCGTGGGGACAGGATACCAAGAACCCCCAGGGCGACGGCGCCGTATTCACTCTGGGCAAGGTGCCGTGGCACTTCGAGACGAAGTTCGCGAAGAAGGAAGCGCCGATCAATCTCTCGAGCGGCTGGGAGATGCGGCTCATCCAGGCCGAGGCGCTTCTCGTTGCCGGGGACTTCGTGAATGCTCTGC
>JBJMNM010000345.1:0-4945 GCA_045804305.1 Gemmatimonadaceae bacterium
CCGTTCTATGGCGCCAACCGGCCGGGCGCCAAGGTGTCGCAGGGTACTCTGGATGCGTTCTGGCTGATGAGCATGCAGTGCGGGTTCGTTGCCGCCTACGAGTGCGTCAAGGCGTTCTCGGCCACGGACTTCCGCGAGGACCTCAAGAAGTTCGACGTCCCGACGCTCGTGATTCACGGCGATGACGATCAGATCGTGCCGATCGCGGTCGGCGGGCTTCGGTCGGTCAAGATGATCAAGGGTGCGACGCTGAAGGTCTACCCGGGCGCGCCGCATGGGCTGATGAGCACGCATCGCGATCAGTTCAACGCGGACCTGCTCGAGTTCGTGCAGCAGCAGCCTGGCGTTGCGGCACCAGCTCGCCGTGGCATGGCGGAGCCGGCGGCGCGCGCAGCCAGCAGCACGTAGGCTAGGGGTCGCGGTCCAGCACCTCGCGCACGGCGCGCGCGAGCGCGTCGGGGGTGAACGGCTTCTTGAGCAGTGTCATGTCGGTCTGCGCGAGCCCGCGCCGCGTGATCTCGTCACCGGTGTATCCGGACATGTAGAGCACGCGGCGCGCTGGCGTGCTGGCGCGGATCGATTCGCCGAGGTCGCCACCATGCAACTCGGGCATCACGAGATCCGTGAGGATCAGGTCGATGCGATCCATCGACGTCTCGATGATGCCCAGAGCCTCGGCGCCGTTCTCCGCCTCGATGACGCGATAACCCAACCGTTCCAGCATGAGCCGGACGACGGCGCGCACCGGCGCCTCGTCGTCCACGAGAAGGATCCGCTCCGCTCCACGCGCCCGCCCTGGCGGCTGCGACATCATGAAGACCGACTGAAGCGGCCGTTGGGCGCCGCTTCGTCGAGCATCTCGCGCACCTTCGCGGACAACGCTTCCGGAGTGAACGGCTTCTCGATGAACTCCGCGTCCTGGTCGAGGACGCATTGCTGGCGCGTCTCCTCTCCGGTGTAGCCGGACATGAAGAGCACACGGATGGCGGGGTGCCGCTCGCGCAGCTGCCGCGCCATCTCGGCTCCGCTCATCTCGGGCATGATCACATCGGTCAGGATGAGGTCCACGGGCGGAGTGGTTTGGGCATGGAGCCGGAGCGCCGCCGCGCCGTCGGCGGCCTCCAGTACAACGTAACCTTGCTTGCTGAGAATCTGCTGCGCCACGGAGCGAACCGCGTCGTCGTCCTCCACCACCAGGACGCTTTCCTTGCCGCGTGGCGGCGCGACGCGACCCACTCCATTGCCGGGCCCCTCGGCCAGTCCCTCGGCGTGAGGCAGGTAGATCGTGAAGGTGGTGCCTCGCCCCGGCGCGCTGGAGCACGATACGGCGCCGCCGGACTGCGTGACGATCCCGTACACCGTGGAGAGCCCGAGCCCCGTGCCCTTGCCCAGCTCCTTCGTGGTGAAGAAGGGTTCGAAGACGCGCGCCTGCGTCGCCTCGTCCATCCCGTGGCCGGTGTCGCTCACCGCGAGTCGCACGTACGATCCGGGCCGAACGCCACTGGCGTATCGACTGACCGAGTCGGCGTCCATCTCCACGTTCGCGGTTTCAATGGTGACCGTGCCACCGTCGGGCATCGCATCGCGCGCGTTGACGACGAGGTTCATCAGGACCTGCCCGAGCTGACCCGGGTCGGCCTTCACGCTCCGCAGACCAGGGTCGAGCACCGTGGCGAGCTCGATGTCGGCCGTCAGCAGCCGGCGCAGCATTCGCTGCAGCTCCGTCACCGTGTGGTTCACGTCGAGCACGCGCGGCTGCAGCAGCTGTCGCCGCCCGAACGCGAGGAGCTGCTGGGTGAGCGACGCGGCGCGGTCGGCCGCCTTCGCGATCTCCTGGATGTCGTGGCGCCTCGGATGAGCCGCGTCGAGATCCTCGAGCAGGAGCGCGGCGTAGCTGGTGATGACGGTGAGCAGGTTATTGAAGTCGTGCGCGACGCCACCGGCCAACTGTCCCACCGCCTCGAGGCGCTGCGATTGCCGCAGCTGCTCCTCGAGCTCCTTGCGCTCGGTCACGTCCACCAGCAGCGCCACGAGCCCGTGCGTGGTGCCCGCGCCGTCCTGCAGCGGCGCCGTGGACAGCAGCACGCTCACCAGCGAGCCATCCTTGCGCCGACGCCGTGTCTCCACGCCACTCACACGCCGACCGCGGAGCACCTCATCGCGCCGCTGCAGGAAGTCCAACCGATAGTCATCGCTCACGATCGGAAGCGGCTGGCCGACCACCTCGTCCGCCCTCCAGCCGAAGAGCCGCTCGGCGCCGGGATTCCACATGGTGACGCGGTCCTCGATGTCGACCGCGAGGATCGCGAGCGGTGCCGCGTCGAGCAGCGCCGCCACCGTGGCGTGCGCGCGGCGCAGGGCGCGCTCCGCCTCCACGCGCTCCGTCACGTCCTGCGCGCTGCCCAGCACGCGCGCCGACTCACCGAGCCCGTCACGTTGCAAGCGGCCGCGGGCGAAGATGGTGCGCATCGTGCCGTCCGGTCTCATCACGCGGCACTCGACCGGCGGTGCGTCGCCGTCTCGTACGAGCTGCGCGAACGAGGCGCGCACCGACTCGCGGTCGTCCGGATGCACCAGCCCGACGAACCATTCAGTGGAGACCGGCGAGCCGTCGGGCTCGCGACCAACGATGCGATAGAGCTCGTCGGACCAGGTGAGCATGCCCGTCGTGAGGTCGAGCGCCCAGCTCCCCACGTGCGCGAGCTCCTCCGCCGTGGCGAGCAGGGCGCGACTCTCGGCCAGCGCGCCATCGGCCCGCCGGCGCTCGGTGATGTCCTGCACCTGCGAGATGAAGTACCGGGGTGCATCGTCGGCGTCGCGGGAGAGCGAGACGGAGAGCAGCACCCAGATCACGTGGCCGTCACGGTGATAGTACCGCTTCTCCATCTCGTATCGCTGGATCTCGCCCGCGAGCATGCGCTGCACGAACGCCAGGTCGGTGTCCACGTCGTCAGGGTGTGTAATCGCCTGGAAGGTCGTGACGAGGAGCTCGGCTTCGCTGTAGCCGAGGATCTCGCACAACGCGCGGTTGACCCGGAGCCAGCGGCCATCGGGAGCCACGAGGGCGATGCCCAGCGCGGCGTGCTCGAACGCGCCGTCGATGTGCGCCCGGTCGCGCTCGCGCTCGAGCTGCTCCGCCTGACCGCGCAACGCGGCGGGCGCGGCGACCGTGAACCCCAACACAACGAAGGCGATTGCCGTCGGCAGCGCCATCGGGATTCGAGGGTCGCCGTAGAGGAGCGGCGCGCCGTATAGATACCCGAGTGAGAAGAGGACGCCGATGAGCATGACCACCAGCGCCAGCATGCCCGCGAGATCCTCCACGATGCGCGGACGCTTGAGCAGCGTCTGCGCGAACAGGGCGGGGCACAGGAGCACGAACGACAGCGCGGTGAAGAACGACACTCTCCCGACGGGTGCCAGCCCGATGCGGTCGAGCGCGACGGAGAACGCCCCGCGGTCCGGGCCGAAGTCCGCCCCCACCGAAGGCTCCGCGAGGTGCGCCAACGCCACCACGAACGAGAGCGCAACGGCGAGCTGCGCCAGCAGGCGCGCGTGTCGGGACCGCGCGGTGGAGAGCACGGCACTCGCGCCGAGGAGCACGAAGAGCGCGGCCGTGTCGGGGGCCATCGGGATGTAGTCGGCGCCGATGGCGGTGAGAGAGCGCGCTCCGATCCCCCAACCCAGGAGGGCCACCGCGCCGATCAGCACGACGAAGATGCCGCCGAGCCGGCTGCCGGTGGTCCACCGGTGGGCTGAAATTGAGTTGCGAAGCACGGTAAGTGACGAGCGACGCGCGTTCTCGGGCACCAACCCGGCCCGTTGGCGTAGTTGGCGTAGCCGAAGAATCGGTCGTCAGCCACGGAAAGTCGCGTGTCGAGCTCAGCTCCCTCGTGCATCGAACATCTTGGCGACGACCCGGAGGGACGCCGGGCCCAGCGGCCCCGTCCGGCACACCGCCTGCCGTATTGGTCGGTTCTTCGCCCAGCGCACGAATCGCAAATGGGGCGATCACCGTCCAACCTCCGACGCTGGGGGCGGTCGAAATGGCGGTCCGGGAGTTCACCGACAACTGGGGTACGGAGTGGCGCGTGTGGGATGTGACGCCAGAGGTGATGCACCCCATCACCCGGAGCGAGGACTACATGCGGAAGCTGCAGGACGGCTGGCTGGCGTTCGAGTCGGCCTCGGAAAAGCGCCGGCTGCCGGCACCCTACCCGAGCGACTGGATGGGCTACGATCTCAAGCGGCTCGAGGAGCTGTGCCAGCGTGCCACACCGGTATACCGGAGGCCACAGACGCCGGGCGGCGCGGAACGGGCCCTCGTCGCGGGCGAGATCGAGCGAGACGCGATCGCGAAGTCCGGCGAGGTGCGCACCTTCTCGAGCCCGCGCGGTCGGGAATGGACGGTGCGAGTGCACGAGTGCCTCGACCGCGCCGGCCGGCCCATGCGGGTGCTCCGCTTCACCTCGGGCGACGTGATCGCCGAGCTCAGCGACTGGCCGGCGGAGTGGCGCGAGGCGACGGCGCGCGACTTCGCGGTGATGCTGCTCGATGCAGAGCCACGGCGGCGCTCGACCGTTCCCGGGCAGCAGCGGCGGCGTGAGGATCGTGCGGATTGACGTCGTTTCCCATAACCGAGGAGCACCATGTCACTCACCGTCGAGCAGCGCACCCATCTCGAGCATCGGCTCCGCGACGAGCGCGCCCGCGCGGTGCAGTTGCTGAACGGCATCACCGCCGAGCGGAGCGCGGCGAGCCAGCAGGAGGAGTCGGGCGACCTGTCGCAGATGCCCTTTCATGCCGCCGATCGCGGGACAGACACGATGAACCAGGAGCTCGACGAGTCGAACGCCACGCGCGCGTCGCGCGAGCTGGCCGACATCGACTCGGCCCTGGAGCGCCTCTACAAGACGCCGGAGAAGTTCGGGCTGTGCGAGGAGAG
>JBJMNM010000346.1:0-2226 GCA_045804305.1 Gemmatimonadaceae bacterium
CGGTGACGCGGGCCATTCAGGGGATCGTGGCCGGCGTCGGCTTCCTGGGCGCGGGGGCGATCCTCAAGACGCGCTCGACGCGCGCGATCAGGGGACTCACGACCGCGTCGGTCATCTGGCTTGCGGCGACGATCGGCATCGCCTGCGGCGCGGGCCACTGGCGCGCGGCCGCGCTGGCGGCCGGCCTGGCGCTGGTCGTGCTCATGTTGGGCAGGCCACTCGAGAACGCGTTCGACCGGGCGTTCGGGCAAGCGGTGCGCGAGAAGCATCATGCGCACGACACGGGTGACAGTACGCCTGATGGGCATCATCAGGCATGACGGGCTGGGGCCTGGCAGTCGTCGGGCGGTCGATCGCATTCATGGGGAGACCACAGTCGGTGAAAACATTGATGTCAACAGCCAAGGCAGCGGGCGCCGGCGTGCTGATCGCCGCGATGTGGTCCGTCCCGACGCGGTCAGAGACTGCGCTGGCGCGCACGAGCGCGGACACGCTGGCCCGCGTCTCGCCGGCGCAGTTCCTCGACGCGCCGGCGAACGTTCGCGACGAGCTGCTGCGACGCGGGTGCCTCATCCCGCAGGACGCCGGGCGCACGGGGCTCCGCAACGTGATTCATGGCAGCTTCAGCGGGCGAGGAGCGAACGTCTGGGCAGCGCTGTGCTCGCGCCGCGGCGCGACCACGCTCCTCGTCCTGCGCCCCGGTGCCCCGATCCGCGTCGACAGTCTGAACGCGGCGACTGATGACGCAGGCCGCAGGATCGAGATAGCGGAGCCGGCGGACATGTGGCAGAAGGCCGCCGGCAAGGCGAAGGCACCGCAGGACACCGCTGGACTGAAGCGTCTCCTCACCCACCAGGGCATCGAGGACGGTTCGGGTTGTTGCTCGGTCATCCACTTCTGGGACGGGCTTCGCTGGCGAAAGCTGCCCGGTGCGGCGTAGCGATTTCCTGACGTCGTACACGGTGCGCGAAAGCCTTACGGGGCCGTAAGCGAAGTGCGACTTTCGTCGGTCCCTTGGGGATCCCGACGATCGACTACCCAGTCCAGCAGCCGGTCGATATCCTCTCGCCGATGATCACTCTCGCCCCCACCGTCCTCGAGGGCCACGGCGTTCGCCTGGAGCCGCTCGCTCCCGCACATCGCGACGCGCTCACCGCGGCGGCGTCCGACGGACGTCTCTGGGAGCTCTGGTACACGGCTGTCCCCGAGCCGGCCAAAACCGGCACGTACATCGACGACGCGCTCAAGAACCAGGACGCCGGCACGATGCTGCCGTGGGCGGTGCGCGAGCTGACGACGGGCGACATCGTCGGGAGCACGCGGTACCACGACATCGTGGCGCCGATCAACCGCGTGGAGATCGGCTATACCTGGTATGCGTCGCGCTGGCAGCGCAGCCACGTCAACACCGCGTGCAAGCTGCTGCTGCTCGGCCACGCGTTCGACACGGTTGGCTGCGAGGTGGTGGGGCTGCGCACGGACAACTTCAACTTCGCGTCGCAGAAGGCGATCGCCGCGCTCGGCGCGCACAAGGACGGCGTGATCCGTCATCACCTGGCCCGTCGAGACGGAACGGCGCGCGACTCGGTGATGTTCAGCATCCTCGCCGCGGAGTGGCGCGACGTGAAGCGGCATCTCCTGACGCGCCTCGCACGCCACGGCGGCGCTCCGTCGGCGTGATGAGGCTGCGTACCATGCGCCGGTCGCAAGAGCAAGAGCCTTGGAACTGCTCCAACATCCAGCGGATCACTCCGCGTGGCTGTCGGACTCCCAGTGGCCCGCCATGCCGTTCGACCATGCGGGCATCCATCCTTTACTGGTCAGCCCCTCACCCGGGCCGACGCGATTGCTTGGGGGTGCGGGGCGAGTGTTGCGCACCAGGGATAGCCCCTCGGACCGGCCGGCGCCAACTGCCCAAGAGATCGTCGTCAAGCGGTCGTCGTCAAGCGGTCGCGATTCGGCGCACTCCCAAAGACAGAGGCCAGCCCTCCGACGATCCCGACGAGTAAAGGAACGATGCCCGCGTGGTCGTGGCAGCATGGCGGGCCATTAGGAGTCCGACAGCCACGCGGAGTGATCCGCTAGATGTTGGAGCAGTTCAAAAGCTGTTGCTCTTGACCTTGCGACCAGCGCACCGACGCCGGCATTCCGCCCACCAAGCTGTAGCTCGCAACGCACTCGCCCCACCGCGGTCGCTCGCAATGCAGCACTATGTTTCACCGATGC
>JBJMNM010000347.1:0-2969 GCA_045804305.1 Gemmatimonadaceae bacterium
CAGAAATGCTTTGAAGGTGCGGGAGAAAATGCGACGCTCCTCGCCAGCCCCGGTGAGCAGGAAAGAAGTGATGCAGAACTCGGCCACCGCGCCACCGTCGATTCGCCACAGCGCCCTCGCCCCGCACTCCCAAAGTTGTTCGGCTCTGCCACTCGGCGGCTTGGCATGGCACGGAGGCAATCCGAAGATCCGTTGTTGATCCGCACCTCCCAACGGTCTCGTGGGGTCGGCCCGAGCGACTGTTGATCGAGTGTCCGACTGGCTATCGCTACCCGCGCATGGGACACGCCCGAGCGGCGGTTCTCCGCGTCCTCTGCTTCAAAGTACTCGCGGTTTCCCGCTGTGAGCAATCCCGGTTCAGGCGACCGGCGCCGGCGCCGCGGCCGGCCGAGCGCTCACGCCGAGCTGCAACAGCACGACCGCCGCCGCGATGAGCGATCCGCCGATCAGCGTGCGTGGGCCGAGGTGCTGGCCGAGCACGACGGTGCCGAGGAGCGCCGCCCAGAAGGGCTCGACGGTGCTCACGATCGCGGTGCGCACCGGGCCGATCGTCGCCAGCCCGCGAAGAAAGGCGATGAACGCGAGCACCGTACACACGACGGCGAGCGTCAGGATCATCATCCACGCGATCGGCGCGAACCGCATCGCGGGTCCGCCCTGGGTCAGCGTCGCCGCGACGAGCACCACCGCTGCACCACCTGTGGCGAACACCGACGTCACGCTCGGCGGAAGGTCGCGCCCGAGATGCTCGAGCAGCGGAATGTAGGTCGCGTAGAGCAGCGCCGACGCGAGCGCGAGCAGCACGCCGATCGGATGGAGGCCGCCGGAGCTCGGCGTCCCGATCATGAGCGCGATGCCGGCGAGCGAGAGCCCCAGCGCGACGACGCGCCGACCGGTGAGCCGCTCGGTGCCCCGCAGCGCCGCCGTCACTGCCACCCATGCCGGATACGTGTAGAAGAGAAAGGTGAGCGTGGCGGACGGGATGTAGCGGAGCGCCGACAAGCTCACGAACGCGACCGCCGCCTGCCCGCCGCCGGCGAGCACGAGCAGCGGCAGCGCACGTCGTCCCACCTGCCGCAGCGGCGCAATCCCTCCGCTCAGCACGACGAAGATCGCCGCGGCGATGATGTACCGCCACGCCAGCAGGTCCACGAGCCTCGCCCCACTTCGCGTCGCGAAGATGATCAGCACGGGGATCGACCCGAAGCAGCAGGCGCTGAACATCACGTACAGAGTGGCGCGCGGGATCGCGCGCGACTCGACGCTCATAACAGCGTCCCGCCGAGCACGAGCAGCGCCACGCTGAAGTAGATCACGAGCCCGGTCACGTCCACGAGTGTCGCGACGAAGGGGGCCGACGCGCTGGCCGGATCGAAGCCCAGTCGCCGCAGGACGAAGGGCAGCATGGAGCCCGCCAGGGAACCGAAGGTGACGATGCCGACGAGCGAGAAGCCGATCGTCGCCGCGATGAGCTGCCAGTGCGGGTCGTAGCTGAAGATGCCCAGCTTCTGCCACAACGTGATGCGCACCACGCCGATGAGCCCCAGAAGGGTGCCGAGCGCGAGGCCGGTGGGCAGCTCGCGGAGGGCGACGCGCCACCAGTCGCGCAGCGCGATCTCGCGCAGCGCCATCGCCCGCGTGATGAGCGACGTCGCCTGCGACCCGGAGTTGCCGCCGGCGCTCATCACGAGCGGAACGAACAGGATCAGCGCCGCCACGCGCTTCAACTCGTCGTCGAAGTGCTGCATGGCCACGGTCGTGAACATCTCGCTGATCAGCAGGATGCTGAGCCAGCCCCCGCGCTTCTTGAGCATGTTGAAGAAGCCGATCTGCATGTACGGCTCGTCGAGGGCCTCCATGCCGCCGAACTTCTGCACGTCCTCGGTCTGCTCTTCCTGGATCGCGTCGATCACGTCGTCCACGGTGATGACGCCGATCATGTGATTCGACTCGCTCACCACCGGGACCACGACGAGATCGTAGTTGGAGATGACCCGTGTCACCTCTTCGCGGTCGGCGAAGGGCGACACGCTCTGCACCTCGCTCCACGCCACGTCGGCCAGCAGCGCGCCCTCTGGTGCGGCGAGCAGCTCGCGGAGCGACAGCACGCCGGCGAGTCGTCCATCGGAGTCCGTCGTGTAGATGGCGTGCATCGCCTCGCGCCGGCCGCTGCGCGCGATCACGCGCACCTTGCGCAGCGCTTCCTCCACCGTGGTCGTCGCCGGCTCGGAGACGAACTCCGTGGTCATCAGACCGCCGGCGGTGTCGGGATCGTACCTGCGGAGCTGCTCGGTGACGCGCCGCTCCTCGGGCGGCATCTCCTCGACGATCTCGTCCGCGTGCTCCTCGTCGATCTCCTCCAGCACGTCGGCGCGCTCGTCGGGCGTCATCGCGCTCACGAGCTCCGCGGCCTGCTCCGGGCTCATCGCCTCGAGCACCTGCGCGCGCACCTCCTCGTCGAGATACTCGAGGACGGAGGCGGCGCGATCCGTCGGCAGCGAGGCGAGGAACACCGGGATCTGCTCGAGCGGCATCGCCTCGGCGACGTCGGCCAGATCAGCCGGGTGCAGCTCCTCCGTCTCCGCGGCGATGAGTTGCGGCGTTTCCTCGAGCATCGCGAGGATGTCCGGGGCGAGGAGCGCGCCGATCGGGCGCTCGTCCGGGCTGTGCGGCGGCGGAGTCATGGCACGTCCTCAACTGCGGCGGGAAGGAAGCGGAGCCCGTCAAGGTAGGCGGCGGGACGTGCGGCGGACAAGACGCGGGTCGAGCCTCTCAGAGCAACGGCAATCGTCTCCGCTCCTCCTCGGCCAGCGTCACCTCGTAACCCGACACCGCAATCGCGTCGCGCAGGGCCTCCACCGTCGTGCGGCCGTCGTGCTCGATCGTCGCGCTGCCGATCGCGACCTGGGCAGAGACGATCCCCTCGACGGGGGTGAGCGAGGTGAAGACCGCCTGCACGCAGCGTTGAC
>JBJMNM010000348.1:0-15420 GCA_045804305.1 Gemmatimonadaceae bacterium
AGGCCATCGAATCCGACGACCTTGCGCAGGAGCTGAATCAACAGCAGGCCGGCGGGGCCGCCGCCGCAAACGAGGATCGAGCGCACGCGCTGTCTGCCGGACGCAGCGCCGATCACGTACCGCGACGCGGCACGGTTCATCATGTCGATCGCGTGAAGCACGCAGCCGAGGGGCTCGGACAGCGCTGCCTGCTCCGGCACGAGCGGCGTCTCGATGCGGACCGCATTGACGGCGGGAATCGCGATCAGCTCGGCGAAGCCCCCCGGCAGGCCGGTGATCCCGTGCTCGCGATACTGCTCGCATTGGTGGGAGTCGCCTGTGTGGCAGTACTCGCAGAGGGGATCGCGGGCTTCGCTGACGCAGCTTCGTCCTTGATCCACCACCACCCGGTCGCCGGGCACGAGGCCGTGCGCGCCCGCGCCGACCGCTTCCACGATGCCCGCGATCTCGTGCCCGAGAATCTGCGGGTGCTCCCGCAGCGGGCGCGGTCGTCCGTGTTCGTCGCGGTTGTAGTTGGCGTGACCGGCGACGATGTGGAGGTCGGTGCCGCACAGGCCGACGGCCTGCACGCGGACGAGCACCTCGTGCGCCGCGGGTTCGGGGCGCGGGACGTCGCGCACCTCGAGCCGCCCCACGTCGACGAGCACGGCGGCGCGCATCAGCGGGTGTGCCACGCCGCGCCGTGCGGATAGGAATACTCGCGCAAACTCTCGGGGCGCATCGTGATACTGTAGCCGGGCGCCGTGGGTGGCATGTATCGGCCGTCGCGCACGACGACCGGATCGAGGAAGTGCTCGTGCAGGTGATCGACGTACTCCACGATACGGTCCTCGAGCGAGGCGCTCACGCACAGATAGTCGAACATCGCGAGGTGCTGGACGTACTCGCAGAGCCCCACGCCACCCGCATGCGGACACACCGGGATGCCGAACCTGGCGGCCATGAGGAGCACCGCCAGCACCTCGTTCACACCGCCGAGACGGCAGCCATCGATCTGACAGAATCGGATCGCCTTGGCCTGCATGAGCTGCTTGAACACGATGCGATTCTGGCATTGCTCGCCGGTGGCCACGCCGATCGGCGCAATTGCCCTCGCGATGGCGGCGTGCCCGAGCACGTCGTCGGGGCTCGTGGGCTCTTCGATCCACCATGGGTCGAAGCGCGCCAGAGCGCGCATGCTCGCGATGGCTTCATCCACCTCCCACACCTGGTTGGCGTCCATCATGAGCTTGCGGTCCGGGCCGATCTCGTCGCGGATGATCGACGCGCGCCGCACGTCGTCGGTCAGGTCGCGCCCCACCTTGATCTTGAAGTGCGACCAGCCGGCCGCCATCCCCTCACGGCAGAGCCGGCGGATCTTCTCGTCCGAGTATCCGAGCCATCCGGCGGAGGTGGTGTACGCTGGATAGCCGGTGCGGCGTAGCTCGGCCTCGCGCACCCGTCGCGTCGGCGCATTGCGGCGCAGCATCGCGAGCGCATCGGCTGGCGTGATGGCGTCGGTGATGTAGCGAAAGTCGACGCACCGCACGATCTCGTCCGGACTCATGTCGGCCAGAAGCAGCCAGAGTGGCTTCTCTTCCACCTTGGCCCAGAGATCCCATACTGCGTTCACGAGCGCGGCAGTCGCGAGATGGAGCACTCCCTTCTCCGGTCCCACCCACCGGAGCTGCGAATCGCCGACGATGCGCCGCCAGAATTGACCCATGTCGGCGGTGATCGACTCGAGCGTCGTCCCGAGCACGAGTGGCGCGAGCGCGTGCACGGCGGCGACGCACAGCTCGTTGCCTCGCCCGATCGTGAAGGTGAGCCCATGCCCCTCGATACCGTCCCCCGCATCGGTGCGCAGCACCACGTATGCGGCCGAGTAGTCGGGATCGGGGTTCATCGCGTCCGATCCGTCCAACGCGCGCGACGTCGGGAAGCGGATGTCGTGCACGTCCACGTGCGTGATCGTCCGCGCGCGCCCGGTGAGTCGCATCAGCGCCAGGCGCGTGCGTGCTGCCGCGATTCGCCCAGCCCCTCGATACCCAGCGCGATCACGTCGCCGTCGTGGATGAAGCGCGGCGGCGTGTGCCCCATGGCCACGCCCGCGGGGGTGCCGGTCGAGACGATATCGCCAGGACAAAGCGTCATGAACTGGCTGATGTAGCTCACCAGCGTCGGCACGCCGAAGACGAGGTCCCGCGTCGAGCCCTTCTGTTTCGTTTCACCGTTCACGGTGAGCCACATGGCGAGCGCATGGACGTCGGGAATCTCGTCCTGGGTCACGACGAACGGTCCGAGCGGCGCGAAGGTGTCGCAGCTCTTGCCCTTGACCCATTGTCCGCCACGCTCGAGCTGGAACTCGCGCTCGGAGTAGTCGTTGTGGAGCACGTAGCCGGCGACATGCGCGAGCGCGTCGCGTTCGCTCACGTACGACGCGCGCGCACCGATCACTACGGCAAGTTCCACCTCCCAATCGGTCTTGGTGCTTCCCTTCGGGATGATCAGGTCGTCGTTCGGCCCCACGATCGCGCTCGTCGCCTTCATGAAGATCACCGGCTCGCTCGGCACGGGCATGCCGGACTCCCTGGCGTGGTCGCGGTAGTTCAGCCCCACGCACACGATCTTGCTCGGCCGCCGCAGAGGTGAGCCGAGCCTGGCGTCATCAGCAATCACCGGAGCGCGTTCGGCATTCGTCGCCACCCACCGGGCGAGGCGCGCCAGTCCGTCCCCCGCAAAGAAGGACTCGTCGTAGTCTTCACCAAAGCCTGACGCGTCGATGCGCCGGCCGTCGGGAAGCTGCACGCACGGGCGCTCCCGCCCTGCCTCGCCACATCGCAGCAGTTTCATGTCGTCACATCTTGAGGGAGACGAACCCGCCATCGATGGCGTAGTTGCTTCCGGTGATGAAGCCGGCCGAGTCCGAGCACAGGAAGAGCGCGAGCTCGGCGATCTCGTCGGGCCTGCCCATGCGCCCGATCGGTTGGGTGCGCGACAGCTGCTCGAACATCTCCGCTTCGCGCCCAGGGTAGCTCTTCGCCAGGAAGCCATCCACGAAGGGGGTGTGAACGCGACCGGGCGCCACCGCGTTGCAGCGAATGCCGTGGGCCACGTAGTCCCGCGCCACGGAGTAGGTCATCGTCAGCACCGCACCCTTGCTCATCGAATAGGCGAAGCGGTCGGGGATGCCGACGGTGGAGGCGACCGACGCGATGTTGAGGATCGCGCCTCCCCTCCCCTTCATGGCCGCGACGCCGGACCGAAGGCAGTTGTACACGCCCTTCACGTTCACGGCGTACACGCGATCGAGATCCGCCTCGGTAGTTTGCTCCACGGTCCCTACGTGTGCCACGCCGGCACTATTGACAAGGATGTCGAGGCCGCCGAAACGCTCGATCGCCGCCGCGAACGCGGCCTCCACCTCGCTCTGGCGCGTCACGTCGCAGCGAAAATAATGCGCCGCGCCTCCCCGCTGCTCGATCTCGCCAACCGTGGCGCGCGCATCGCCGACGTCGAGGATCGCCACCCGCGCGCCGCGCTGCGCGAAGAGCCGCGCGATCGCCTGCCCGATCCCCGAGGCGCCACCGGTGACGATGGCCGATTTGCCGGCAAGACGCTGCGGCTCGCTGTCAGGATTCGGCATGCATGGGAACTCCGTAGAAGCGGAGGGCAGTGTCCGCGTAGACCCGGCGTCGCTCCGCCGGGCTCCACGATGACGTCAACCGATCGGTGAAGGCGCGCCAGGCCGAGGTGCCGCCGGCGATGTCGACGACGGGCCAATCACTCCCGTACATCAGACGGCTCGTGCCGAACGACGCCAGCACATGATCGGCATACGGCAGCAGCGCATCATAGGTCCGCTGATCGGGCCGCGCCTCGGTGAGCAGTCCGGACAGCTTGCAGCAGACGTCACCATTCGCCGCGATCCGCGCAACGCTCGCCGCCCAGGGGCCGAACGCCTCCCTCTCGATCTCGGGTTTGCCGCAATGATCGAGCACGAACCGGGTGTCGGGGCATCGGCGCACCAGTTCCGCCACGTCGGCGAGCTGGCTTGCCCGCGCGCACAGATCGAAGGTAAGTCCCAGGCCGCCCACTTGCTGCACGCCGCGCACGAACACGTCATCGTGGCAGATCGAGCCGGGAAGCCCCTGGATATTCTGGCGCACGCCGACGACGCGGCCCGAGGCGGTGAGTCGATCCAACGCTGCGTCACGGTGCCGCTCGTCGAGAAGGTCGACGTACGCGATCATCGCCACGATGCGCGGCTCGGCGGCGGCGAGTCGCTGCACGAAGGCCACCTCGGCGACACTCTCCTCGGGGGCACAATTTGCTTCCACGACCACGACACCGTCCACCGAGCCGTCGGTGAGCGCGTCGTAGTCCGCCGGGAGACGCGGACGTCGCAGCGCGGGCAGTTCGTCGAGCCATGGATAACGCAGCCTCGCCGGATCCCAGAAATGGACGTGCGAGTCGATCACGATCGGGCGGTCCATCGTGCTAGGCCGCGAGCGCGACCGACGCGTGCCGCTCGGCCCACTTGGCGCGCAGCCTGTCGAGTGCCACCGCGAGCACGATGATCACGCCGATGATGATCTCCTGGATGTAGTTCGGCCAGCCCATCTGCTGGCAACCGTTGCGCAGGAAGGCCATGATCAGCGCGCCGATCATCGACCCGACGATCGTGCCCTCGCCCCCGCTCAGACTTCCGCCACCGATGACGACGGCGGCGATGATGTCGAGCTCCGCACCGTTCGCGACGGTCGGGTCGCCCTGCCGCAGACGCGACATCTGCATGACGCCAGTGAGCCCGAACAGCAGACCGGCGAAGGTGTAGGTGGCCACCTTGAGCCGCCCGGTGTCGATACCGCACGCGCGCGCCGCCGCCTCGTTGGAGCCGAGCGCGAAGACGCGACGCCCGAACACGGTGCGCCGCAGGATGAGCGCGACGAGCACCGCGAGGACGAGCGTGATCCACACCCCGGGTGGCAGCACGAGCCACGACGGCGTGGGAAAGGTGACCAGCAGGTCGTTCACCCAACTGGGGGGCGCATTCACCGTCTGCTCGTGCGCCAGCCACTTGGCGACGCCGCGAGCGATGCCGAGCATGCCGAGCGTCACGATGAACGGTACCACGCGAAGGGCCGTGATCATGGCGCCGTTCACGACGCCCACGATGCCGCCCGCCAGCACCGCCGCGAGCACCGCCACCGCCGGCGGCCAGCCGGCCTGAAGACACAACGCGCAGATCACGCCCGCGAGCGCGATGGAGGCGCCAACCGAGAGATCGATCCCCCCGCTGACGATGATCATCGTCATGCCGATCGCGCCGAGGGCGACGATCACCGTCTGCGACAGGACGATGCGCAGATTGAACGTCGAGAGATACCGGCCCGGCGCGTCGGTGAGCAGCGCGAAGATCAGGATGACGAGCAGCAGTCCGAGGGCCGGCCCGCCGCGCGCGATCCATTGTCGCGCGAGCGCGGGGGCGCCGGACGCGCGCCGAACGTGGTTGGGTGGGGCAACCGCGTCCGGCGCGCTCACTCGGTCAATAGCAGGCGTTCTGCTTCATTCCCGAGGTCGAGCGGTCGATCTCGGTCTGCGGGATGGGCCGCACCGTGTGGCAGTCCTTGATGAACCCGGCGGCCGCGGCCTGCGGATTGTTCGCTTTCACCCGCTCCACGAGCTTGCCGTTCGGGTAGTTCGGAAATGGCCGCACGAGATCGAACCAGCGCATCTCCTCGCCCGCGAGCTCGCGCGAGCGCTCGTCCAGGAAGAAGTCGATGCTGAGGTCGGCCACGGTGACATCCATCGTCGATGCGGCGACGTTCTTCTTCGCGGCGCGCTCGCGCACGGCGTTCACGTACGGCAGCGCTTCCGCCGGCTTGCCATCGCGATAGAGCGCTTCGGCGGCGATCAGATACGTCTCGCCGAGGCGCGCGACGTACCAGTCCTTGCCCCCGGCCGTGTCGTTGAGGGCGAGACGGGTGCCATCGAGGTACTTGATCAGCGTGGGGAAGACCGCCTCGGTGTAATCCTTCGGCGAGAACACGCCGTACCGCCGGCTTGCGCTGTCGGCCGAGGTGATGTTCACACCGGGCATCCAGATCGCCGTATCGCCAACCTGGAACTTCGGAACGCCGCCCACCTTCGGGAGGGTGGCCGCGTTGTTCGCGAGCCACACGTTCTGGAATCCGTCGTCGTAGCGGCTGTCCTTCGTGCGATCCCAGAGACCGAGCAGCCAGGGCGTGGGACGGAAGCGCTTGAAGGCGCGCCCGTACGGGATGTCACGCTGCATGCCCGGCTGATTCTCGTACTGCATCGTGTAGTACAGGTGTCCCGAGTTGCCGCCGTCGGCCAGGAGCGGGTCGGTGGTGTACTGCACGGCGAACACGACTTCCTTGTTCTTCTCGTTCTTGATGTCCCACAGATCCTTCCAGGTGGGCAGGAGCCCAAACTGCGGATCGGCGATCACCGCCTTCGCGTTGGTCGCGGCGAGGGCCATGTCGCCGGCATTGGCCCGCGTCAGGTAGACGAGGGCGAGCTGATGCTGCGCCGCGGGCTTGGTCGCGCGTCCGTACTGTCCCTGCGTAGCCGGCAGGACCGCGATGGCGTCGGTGAGATCCTTGATGATCTGGTCGTACACCTGCGCCTTGGGCGTGCGCGTCACGTCCGTGCGAGGTGCCGTGGTCTCCTCGAGGTTCAGCGGGATGTCTCCGTACAACCGGACCAGGATGAAGTAGTAGGTCGCGCGAAGGAACTTCGCCTCGGCCACGCGCTGCGTCCTCACCGCATCCGTGACCTGGGCATTCGGCGCACGGCTGATCACCGCATTGGCCGTGTTGATCGCGCGATAGAGGTCGTCCCACGGCTCGCGGACGTACTGCGCGTCAGGGGTGAGCTGCGGCGTGTAGTCGTTGAAGTACTTGTAGTTGCCGTCCGCGCCGCGCGTGAACTCGTCGGTGCCGAACGCCGTGTTGGCGAAGGCGGCCTGGCGGCCATACCACCGATGCAATCCGGAGTAGGCCGCGTTCACCGCCGCGTCGAAGCCGACGGCGCTCGTGTAATAGGTGTCGGTGATACCGCTGATGGGATTCTCCTTGAGATCCGCACAGCTCGCGGCGCCGGCGAGCAGCGCCGCCGAGATCGCCCACGTGGAAAGAGTCCTGTATGAAGTCACGATGGGGTTCCGGTTAGAAGCCGAGGTTGGCGCCGATGAGCAACGACCGATACGCCGGGACGCCGGCGCTCGCGCGACCTTCTGGATCGAGCGCGGTGGAGCTGGTGAAGGTGAACGGGTTCTGCGCGGTCGCGTAGACGCGGAGCGACTGGGCGCCCAGCGGCGCCGCAAAGCGCTCCGGGATGCCGAGGCCGAGCGTGATGTTGCGCACGCGCGTGAACGAGCCGTCCTCGAACGCGCGGCTGCTGCCGTAGATCGGGTCTTCCTGATCCTTGTTCGGCCGCGGATCGGAGTTGCTCGGGTTCGTCGGCGTCCAGTAGTTCACCGCGATACCGTTATACCGACCGGCGAGGGTGCTCTGGCTGGTGCGGAAGGTGTTCGCGATCTTGAAGCCCTGCCGCGTGATCACCTGCACGGAGAAGTCCATGCGCCCGTAGTCGAGGCGCGAGTTGATGTTCCCCGTCCACTTCGGGTACGTGTTGCCGAGGATCTGGCGATCGGCGTCGTTGATCAGGCCGTCGCCGTTCACGTCCTGCACGTGGATCATGCCGGGCTTCTGCCCGTACTTCGCGGCTTCGGCAGCCTCACTCGTCTGCCAGATGCCGAGGAAGCGGTAGTCGTACCACACGCAGTCGCGGCTGCAATTGTCCGTGGTGCTGGTGATCGGCTGGCCGATGAACCAGCGGTTGCCGACGTCGTCCACGGCACCGTTCGACAGGCTGACGATCTCGTTCCGGTTCGCCGAGAAGCTGAAGTCGTTGGTCCACCGCATGCCGCGCCAACCGTCGAGCGTGATGGCACTGAGCGCGAGCTCCACGCCGGTGTTGCGCGTGGCACCGATGTTCTGCGTGACCGACGAGAAGCCGGTGCTCGTGGGGAGCTGCCGGTTCATGAGGAGCTGATCGGTGTTGGCCCGGTAGAGGTCGAGCGACCCGCTGATCCGCCCGCCCCAGAGCGTGTAGTCGGCGCCGCCGTCGATCTGCGAGGTCGTCTCCCACGCGAGATCGGGATTCGCCAGGTTGCCCGGGCGGAACCCGAATGCTCCCGTCGTGCTGTTCCAGGAGTACGCGGTGCGCGTCAGACCCCCGAGCGTCTGATACGGATCGACCGCCGTGTTGCCGGTCTTTCCGTAACTCGCGCGCAGCTTGAGGCTGTTGAGGATACCGAGCGGCTGTCCGAACGACTCGTCGACCACGCGCCAACCGAGCGCGACCGACGGGAAGAAGTTGTACTTGTGGCCTTCGGCGAGCCGCGACGAGCCGTCCATGCGTCCGGTCAGCGTGAGCAGGTAGCGGTCACGGAAGGTGTAGTTGAGGCGGCCCATGTACGACTGGAGCGCCCACTGCGTGATCTGGCTCCCGACCGCACTCACCGTTCCCGCCGAGCCGAGGTTGTAGAAGCGCTGCGACTCGTACGGCAGGTTGGCCGCGGCGATGCTGTCGCCCTCGAAGGTGTTCTTCTCGATGCTGTACAGCGCCGTGAGGTCGACCTTGTGATCCGCGCCGATCGCGCGCCGATACGTCAGGATGTTGTCGAGCGTGTAGTCGATGGTGCGGTCGTTGTTGAGCTGCGCGTTCGCCGGGCTGCCCTGCTGGGCGTTCGTTTCGGCGCCGCGGAATTGCCCGCGACGCGCATACGTGATGTCGGGGCCGAAGTTCACGCGATACTCGAGACCCTCGGCCAGCGTGGCCGCCCCGGTCAGCGTGCCGAACAGACGGGTGCGCACGCGCTCGTCGACCCAGTTGGCGACATCACTGAGCGGGTTGTTGCGCTGCGGATCCGGGGTCGGCTTGAACAGCACGTTCCCCGTGACCGTGTCGTAGGCGATGGAGAGCGGGCTGTCGGCGAGCGACTCGCTGTAGAGCGCGTCCCCACGACCGAGGTTCTGCGTGCTGCGAACGACCATGGCGGAGCCACCGAGGCGCAGGCGAGGCAGCGCCTGCGATTCCACGTTCACGCGCAGCGACTTGCGATCGAAGTCCTGGCTCATGACGATGCCGGTCTGGCGCATCAGGTTCCCGCTCGCCGAGTAGTTCGTCGTGCCGTTGCCGCCGGCGATGGCGAGCTGGTGGTTGATCTGATTGCCGTTTCGGCGGATGAGGTTCTGCCAGTCGGTATTGACGCCGGCCTGGATGCCCGCGAGCTCCTGCGAGAAGAGCATCCCGCTCGCTGCCGCGTCCGCCGCGGCACAGGACGCGGCGCCGGCACAGAGGCCGGCGTTGTACAGACCGGCCGTGCGCCAGGCCTCGCGCTTGTACTCGAGGTACGAGGCGGCGTCGAACACGGCGATCTTCCTCGTCGCCTGCTGCACCGCGGCATACGTGTCGTACGTGACGCGCGTTCTCCCGCTGGCGTTGCCCTTCTTGGACGTCACGAGCACCACGCCGTTCGCCCCGCGCGAGCCGTAGATGGCCGTCGCGCTCGCGTCCTTGAGGATCTCGATCGATTCGATGTCGCCCGGATTGAGATCGCCGATACCGCCCGCCATTGGCACGCCGTCGAGCACGTACAGCGGATCGTTCGACGCCTTGAGCGAGCGGGTGCCGCGGATGCGGATCTGGATGCCGTCGCCCGGCTTGTAACCGGTGGAGATGATGTCGACGCCCGGAATCTTGCCCTTGATCGCCTCGACGACGTTGGTCGTGGGCTGCTGCGCGATCTGCTCGGCCGAGACCGAGCCGACCGCGCCGGTGACGTCACGCTTGGCCTGCGTGCCGTAACCGACGACGACGACCTTCTCGAGCTCGACGGTCTGGTGCTTGAGCTGGAAGTTGGCGGTCGTCGCCTGGCCGGCGGCCACGGGGACACTGTCCATGACGGTCGGCGTGTAGCCGATCGCCGAGACGCGGAGGCGATAGGTGCCGGGCGCCGTGATGATCGTGTAGCGTCCCTGCGAGTTGGTCTCGGCGGTGAGCCGGGTACCGAGCACCGTGACGCGCGCGCCGGTCACGGGAGTTCCACCGTCGGTCGCCGTGACCGTGCCGGTGATGCGCGTGGCGTCGGCCTGGGCGGCGGCGCGAGTAGCGGGAAGCAGTAGTGCGAAGAGACCGACGATGGCGAGCCAACGCTTCATGAGTCGCGATGCTCCGGAACGGGGGGAGTCCGGCGATGGGGGACGACGGCGGACAGCGAGGACTGGCGAGGAGTGCGGAGGGGTGCGGAATCCCGAACTGACGTCATTGTTCGGGCGGCGTACAAATACGACGAAGCTCAGGGGGCCCACTATAGCGTTTAACCAAACGGCGTCAAGTACGGCCCCCGCGATCCATTTTGCCCGGGTGCAAGACCGCCCCGTCCCTACGTTTCGTCACATTCGTCGCGATTGCGGGCGAATCGCCCCCAACCGAGCGCAAGCGTCAGATCGCGTGGTCGGGGGGTAGATCGCGGCCGCCCCAAAGTGCTTTCGCCGTCCAGTCCGCGATAGGGGCCGTCCAGAAAACGTCGTGTGCCGGCAGCCCGAGAGGCAGGAGCGCGACGGCGCAGAGATAGCTGCTTCCCGACGAGATGTAGCTCTCGCCGATCCGCGGCTGATGCCCCGCGAAGCCGACGGTGAGCCACCCCCGTTCGTCGAAGGTGCCGGGGACATCCAGCGTCCGATGAATGACGGCGCTCAGCGCACCGCGCACCTGCGCCGGGCTCACACCTTCCGGGAGGTCGCGACGCAACGCCGCCTGGGCGAGGAGGTGAAAGGCGCCGCATCGATACGCGAGCGAACGCCCGATCGGCGGGAAGGTGCCGTCCGGCCCGACGAGCCGCTCCTGGACCGCGGCGTATCGCCGGGCCCTGGTCCGCACTTCCGTCTCGAGCCCGTGCCACTCGTCCGCGGCCGGAGCGACGGCGCTCAGCACGTCGATGAGCATCGGGTGGATGACGAAGCTGTTGTAGTAGTCCCAATGGAAGCTCGGACCGTCGCCATAGGCGCCGTCCCCCTTGTACCACTGCTCGTGCTGCCGCAGGGCGTAGTCGATGCGCGAGCGATCCCACGGCTCGCCCATGCGGTAGAGCGCCGCCTCGATCATCGCGCTGAAGAGCAGCCAGTTGTTCTGTCCCGGCTGGATGGGCCGGGTCGAGCGCAGCGCGTCGCCGAGCTGCCGCTGCGTGGCCGGATCGAGGCTCGCCCATAAGGCGCGCGGTGCGCGGACGATCGCCTGCGCCAGGAAGGCGGCGTCGACGAGCGGCTGGCGACCCGTGGTGAAATTGAGGTAGTCGGGGGAGCGGGGATCCGTGGCGTGATGCAGCCCCTGTCGCGCACGCTCGGCAAGACGCACGCGGTGGTCGCCCTCCGGCGTTCCATCAGTGGCGAGCTCCAGCCACGGCGCAATGCCGGCCAACAGGCGGCCCACCGCCTCGAGATGCGCGTAGTCGCGCCGCTCCGGGTTCGCCGCGGCCGAGAGCTCCACGGGCATGGTGCGCCGCAGCGCGCCGTCGGCGAGCGCGCCGAGCACTGGGTCGGCGAGTCGCAGCGCGAGCTGCACCCACGCGTCGCGAGCCTCCGGGCTCGCGACATGCCTCGCGGCTGTGTTCGGCCCGAAGGCCCGCAATGGCGCTGCCGCGCCGAGTGCGGCGAGCCGGAAAAGAAAGCTGCGTCTGTCCGTCATCGCGCTCCGCGCACTGGTGAGGTTGCGTGCGGCGCGAACATTATTGGCGACAGCACGCTGCGCCAGTCCACCCATCTCTGATCGTCCTCCTCACCGTATGCCCACGACCGCTCGAGAAGATTCCCTTGTGCGCGCCCAGGTCCAGGTGGCGGCGACCTCCTTCATGTCGCTGTTCGCGATCGTCGGTCTGGCGCTGTACGGCCTGCCCTTCTTCTACGATTTCATGGTGCGGGACTTCGGGTGGACGCGCGCCCAGGTCACCTCGGGCAACGCCCTGAGCAAGCTGGTGGTCGGCCCGCTCTTCGGCTTCGCCGCCGGCTGGATCGTGGACCGCTTCGGGCCGCGCCGGCTCATGATCGCCGGCATCCTCATGGCCGGCACCGCGCTCATCGGCCTCGGCTCCATCCACTCGCTCGCCGGCTTCTACTTCTTCTATCTGTTCAACGCCGTGGGCTACGTGTGCGGCGGTCCCCTGCCCAACCAGGTGCTGCTCTCGCGCTGGTTCACCGCGGCGCGCGGCCGGGCGATGGGCTTCGCCTATCTCGGAATCGGCGTGGGCGGCGCGCTCGTCCCGCTGCTGGCCGTGCGGCTCGTGCAGGCGTTCGGATGGCAGGGCGCGCTGCGCGTCCTTGGCGTGCTCATCGTGGTCATCGCGCTGCCGCTCGCGCTGCTCGTGAAGGAGGCGCCCCCCGAAGCGTCGCGCGCTGCGCCACAGAAGAGCGCTCCGCCAGCTTCTCTGGCCCCTTTGCGCGACGTGTTCAGCCGCCCGGCGTTCTATCTGCTGATGATCGGCAGCATGTGCTCCATCGCGGCGGTGGGCGGCGCCAATCAGCACCTCAAGCTCTATCTGAGCATCGATCACGGCTACACGCAGGGCGATGCCGCCGCGGTCGCGTCGCTGACGCTCGCCGCGAGCCTGATCGGACGTCTCGCGATGGGGTGGCTCGCCGACCACTGGCCGAAGAAGTACGTGATGCTGCTCATCTACCTGCTCGTCGCCGCTTCGATTCCTCTCCTGCTGTTCGCCACGACGCGCGGCGCCATCATGCTCTTCGCGGTGGTCTTCGGCATCGGACTCGGCGGCGAGTACATGGTGATCCCGCTCATGGCCGCGGAGCTGTTTGGCGTGCGCGTGCTCGGGCGGGCCCTGGGTGTGGTGCTCACGGCGGACGGCGTGGCTGAGGCGGTCTCGCCCGTGATGGTCGGCCGCCTGCGCGACGTCACCGGCAGCTACGTGAGCGGATTCTCCTTGCTGATCGGCTTCGCGCTCGCGGGTGCGCTGGCCATCGCCTTCCTGCCACGAGTCGGCAAGAGTCCCGCACGGGCGATCGCGCCCGAGCCGGACCTCGCCTGACGATTCCTAGCCATCACCTCGAGGTTGATCATGGGCACACGCCCGATTGGCATCATCATGAACGGCGTCACCGGGCGCATGGGACTCAACCAGCACCTGGTGCGCTCCATCGTGGCCATTCGGCAGCAGGGCGGCGTCGCCCTTCCGAACGGCGACCGGCTCATGCCCGATCCCGTTCTCGTTGGACGGGACGCGGAGAAGCTGCGCGGATTGGCCGAGAAGTACGGCATCGCCCGCCACTCGACAGATCTCGCCGCGTGTCTCGCCAACCCCAACGACACGATCTACTTCGATGCGACGCTCACGCAGCTGCGCGCGGCCAACGTGCGCCGCGCCATCGAAGGGGGCAAGCACGTGTACTGCGAGAAGCCGCTCGCCGCCACCACCGCCGACGCGCTCGCGCTGGCCGCACTCGCCACGCAGCGCGGCGTGAAGCACGGCGTGGTGCAGGACAAGCTCTTCCTTCCCGGGATTCGCAAGCTGCGGCGACTCGTGGACGCCGGGTTCTTCGGCCGCATCCTCAGCGTGCGCGGGGAGTTCGGCTACTGGGTGTTCGAGGGCGATCTCCAGCCCGCGCAGCGTCCGTCGTGGAACTATCGCACGGAGGACGGCGGCGGGATCATCGCCGACATGTTCTGTCATTGGCGGTACGTGCTCGATCATACTTTCGGCGATGTCACGGCCGTGCAATGCATCGGCGCGACACACATCCCCCAGCGCGTGGACGAATCGGGACGCCCCTATGCGGCGACGGCGGACGACGCCGCATACGGCACCTTCGAGCTCGCGGGAAGGTCGGGGGGAGAACCCATCATCGCGCAGTTCAACTCGTCCTGGACCGTGCGCGTGTACCGCGACGAGCTGCTCGGCATCCAGGTGGATGGCACCGAGGGCAGCGCCGTCGCCGGCCTGCGCGGTTGCAAGACGCAGCATCGCGTCAACACGCCCAAGCCGACGTGGAATCCCGACATCCCGAACCCGTTCGACTTCTTCGCCGACTGGCAGGAGGTGCCGGACAACGCGGAGTTCGACAACGCGTTCAAGGTGCAGTGGGAGATGTTCCTGCGGCATGTGGCCGTGGACGAGCCGTTCATCCACGATTTCGTGGAAGGCGCCAAGGGCGTGCAGCTCGCCGAGCTCGGGCTCCAGTCGTGGGCGGAGCGCCGCTGGCTCGACGTTCCGCCGTTGAGCGCCGATACGCCGGCGGCCGCGGCCCATCCGCCGAAGTCGGCGCGCAGGGCCAAGTCGCACGCGCGATGACGCCCTCGCTCGCGCTTCCTCGCGCCGACGGCACGGTGGAGAGATACAACCTCCGCCAACCGACGCGCTGGACTCCACCCGACGCGCCATTCCGGTCGCGCGTTGCGTACGCGGCGGCGCACGTGGTCGTCGACCCGCGACGCGACCTCGACGTGCTGTCCGATGCCGCAATCGACTGGGATGCGACGCTCGCCTATCGCCGCCACCTCTGGCAATACGGGTTCGCGGTCGCCGAGGCGATGGACACGGCGCAGCGGGGTGGTGGACTCGGCTGGTGTGACGCAAAGGAGCTGATCACGCGGTCGCTCGCCGAGGCGCGCGCCGTCGGTGGCGCGATCGCGTGCGGGGCGGGCACGGACCATCTCGCGCCCTCGCGCTCGGTCACGCTTGACGACGTGGAGCGCGCGTACGCGGAGCAGGTGGAATTCGTGGAAGCGCGCGGCGGGCGCGTGATCCTCATGGCGAGCCGCGCGCTCGCCCGCGCCGCACGAACCCCCGACGACTACCGTCGCGTGTACGGGAGTGTGCTCCGTCAGGTGAGTCAGCCGGTGATCCTGCACTGGCTCGGGGACATGTTCGATCCGCAGCTCGCCCGGTACTGGGGTGCCACGGATCTCGGCGAGGCCATGGACGTCTGCCTCGACATCATCGGCGCCCATCGGGCCAAGGTGGATGGCGTCAAGATCTCCCTGCTCGATGCGCAGCGTGAGATCGACATGCGGCGCAGGCTGCCAGCCGGCGTGCGCATGTACACGGGCGACGACTTCAACTACGCGGCGCTCATCGCCGGGGACGGCGCGCGGCACAGCGACGCGCTGCTGGGCATCTTCGACGCAATCGCACCCGCTGCCTCGATGGCGCTCCAGGCACTGGATCGCGGTGAACTCGAGCGCTATCACGCCCTGCTCGGCCCGACGGTGCCGCTGTCGCGCCACATCTTCCAGCATCCCACACGCGCCTATAAGACGGGCGTGGTGTTCCTGGCGTACCTCAATGGACACCAGTCGCACTTCCGGATGCTCGGCGGAGCGGAGAGTGCAAGGACGGTG
>JBJMNM010000349.1:0-7374 GCA_045804305.1 Gemmatimonadaceae bacterium
ACACATTCCCAACACGACACTCATACGATCTATCTGAGGTGCGCGACACTCACCCCGCACCCCCAAGCCGTCTCGCGCCGGCCCGGATGAGGGACTGACCAGTAAAGGATGGATGCCGGCATGGTCGAACGGCATGGCGGGCCATTAGGAGTCCGACAGCCACACGGAGTGATCCGTTGGATGCTGGAGCAGTTCAAAAGCTGTTGCTCTTGCGACCAGCGCGTCGAGCTTGCCACAAGACGTTCGGCGAGGACCTATAACCCGTGGAACGCGGACTTGTCATCAGGGCCGGATCATCTCCATCCACTCGCCCGGCGTCACGCGCTTGCCGACGAAGAACTCCCCGAACTGCGCGTACTCGGCGCTCACTTCGTCGAATCGCATGTCCGTGACGATCTTCTTGAACGTCAACGGCTCGCCGGCGAACAGCGTGACACCCCATTCCCAGGCGTCGAAGCCGATGGCGCCGGAGATCACCTGCACGACGCGACCGGCGTAGCCGCGGCCCGTCGCGCCATGGGCGCGCATCAGCCGGCTGCGCTCCTCGAGCGTCAGCGTGTACCAGTTCTGCTGCGGGTCGCGCTTCTTGGACATCGGATAGAAGCAGACGTACGGCATGTCTTCCGGTTGCGTCGGGAAGAGTCGTCGCTGCACGTGCTCGCTCGCCCGTTCGTCGGCCACGCGAGCTTCCATCTCGGTGCGATACTCCGCGTCGCCCACGGTGCCGCCGCGCGCCGCGGCCACGGATGAGAGCTGCGCGCTCGCGTGATAGAGTCCGGCCTCGGTGACGCTGAGAAAGGAGTAGACGGGACGCAGCGCGTCGAACAACGGCGTCCTGGCGATGGCGCGCTGCGCGGCGCCGATGTCGTCGAGCGCGGGCCGGAAGTGCACCAGCATGACGTCGGCGCGCGAGCCGATGAGCGGCACGACGGCGCTCCAGCCGCCCCCCTCGGGCTCGGCGAGCGCGGTGAGCGTGGCTTCGGCGGCGCGGCGCTCGGGAAAGCGGCCGGAGGCGATCGCGCGGAGCGCGGGCCGGTCCCACGCCAGCATCTGGTGAAACACGTACCACCCTTCGGTGGTCTCCGGCGGGTGCGCGCGCGGGCGCTCGCCGTTGGAAGGAATGGCGTCGGTCATGATCAGCGAAAGATGACGGGGCACGCGCCGCGGCGGCAGGCCGCGTGGTGCACCTCGGTCGATCGCTAGTGGTGGCGCTGATCCAGGAGGGTGCTGATGTCCACCGCGGCAGACGCGCGCAACGCCGGCTTGGCCTCGCGGAGGTACTGCTCCAGGCGGTCCTCGCCGCAGCGCAGCCAGTCGCTGGGAATGGGAGTGAGGCGCCGCTTCTCCACCTGCGCCTCGAAGCAGAGCCACCCGCCGTCGAGGCCGGCGCTGAGGACCGGGCGCCGTCCGCTCACGATGCGGCGGTCAGCGCTACGCCGCTCGACGCTCGGGGGTGGCAGCCGCTGTCGTCGGCGCTCCTGGACGCGCCGCTCCGAAAGATGCGGTACCACGTCCCAGGTCTGCCATTCGGTCCCCTGCGAATCCTTGAAGACGCGATAGCCCATCTCGTAGCCTCCTCCTGCGGGGTTGCTGCCTTGGCGCGTGCGGTCGCGCTCGCTTGGCCCCGCTCTGGCTACTGTATGCGCACGGTTAGTGCCAAAAAGTGCAAAATCATGGTATGGATTTGCCCTGAAACGCGAATGAAGATCACAAAAATGTAGCAGGCCGTTCCCGATGGACGGGCTCGGCCGGCACGGCCAGTGCATACCGCGCCCGCATTCTACTCCCAACCTGGAGCTCTTTCGTGCGTCCATTCTGCGTCGCCGTCGCCTCACTCGCATTCGTCGCCAACACCGCCGGCGCGCAGGTGGCCCCCGACCACCACGACAAGACATTCCTCACGCGGCGCGACCTGCTCCTCTCCGGACTCGCGCTCGGCGCCACGGGACTCGTGGCCATCTACGACGACGACGTCGCGCGCGCGTCCCAGCAACCGAAGTGGCAGGACTCGTCGAAGCATCGACTCGCGTTGCGCATCAGCAAGGTGAACGAGACGACGCTCACCATCGCCGGCATCCTCGGCTACGGTATCGCGCGCCTCTCCGGCAACCGGACCGCCACCGACATCACGCTGCATGCCACGGAATCGGTGGTCCTCGCGAGCCTCGCCAGCCAGATCATTCGTGGACCGCTCGGCCGCTCGCGGCCGTACGTCACGAAGGACACCGACCAGTACAGCTTCAAGTTCGGCAAGGGATTCTCGAACTTCGACTACCGCGCCTTTCCGTCGATTCACACTTCGTCGAGCATTGCGGTGGCGACGGTGCTCACCATGGAACTGCACCGCCGCCACTCCGACGCCACGCCCTTCGTTGCCCCGGTGCTGTTCGCCGCCGGCCTCCTGCCGGGCCTCGCGCGCATCCAGCTCGACCAACATTGGGCCAGCGACGTCTTCGCTGGCGCGTTGATGGGCGTGTTCGCCGGGTACAAGGTCGTCTCGTACAGCCACGACCACCCGGACAACATCTTCGACCGCACGCTGTTGAAGGTGTCGGTGACGCCGGATCCGTACGGGCGGATGCGGATCGCGTTCAGTCCGTATTAGGCGATCGCTGCGCTCGCTTTAGGCGATCGCTGCGCTCGCTCGTGCGGGATGACGACGCTGTGCTCAAACCGCGAACGGATACGTCTCCGGCAGCTCCCCTTTTTCCCACGTGGCATTCCGCTCCAGCGGTTCCAGCGCGCGCGTCTCGTCGAAATGCACGAGCAGGTCGAACTGCCCCGGCAGATGCACGTCGAAGTAGTGGCTCATGCGCTCCGTCTCCGGACGGTAGATGACCCCGATCGCGCGCTCGATCCGCGCGTCCTCGAGGGCTTCGCGGGTGTGCGGCTCGTGCAGGTCGAGGAGAAAGTTCCTGATGCCCACGCGATGCATCAGTGACTCGGTGCTCCCGGACAGACCAGGACGCACGTAGCGACGGTGCGCCGGCTCGTCCCAGTCGTGGGCGGCCGTCACGCTGCCCGTGTAGGTGGTGAATCCGAGCAGGCATGCATCGCCCCCGTACCGTTCGCGCACGAGCTGCCCCACGTTGATCTCTCCACCTCGTCCCATGGCCGTGGCGCGAGCGTCGCCGAGGTGGGAGTTGTGCGCCCAGACGCAGACTCGCGCGCGGCTGCCGTCGCGCTCGAGCCGCTCCACCACGGCCTCGAGCGTCTCGGCCATGTGCGTATCGCGCAGGTTCCACGACGACACGCGTCCGCGGAACATCGAGCGGTAGTAGCGTTCGGCGTTCGCGACGAGCCGTGCGTTCTGCTCGGCGGAGAAGAACTCCTCGTCGCCCGCCTCGCCGGTCTGCGCGTATTCGACGGCGCAGCGGCGGAGCTCGATGAGCTGCCGGACGACGTCGTCCTCGCACGCTTCGGCCGGGTTGCGGCTTGCCGCGTAGCCGTACGCCTGCGGATCGTTCCCGCCCACCATCTCGATGCACGAGTACCGCTCGCGGGCGCGCTGCGCGGCCGGCGGATCGACGCGCTCCAGGTAGCGCAGCACGGCGTCGATCGATGCGTGCAGGCTATACAGATCGAGCCCATGGATTCCGCACTGTTCGCCGGGAGCGCGCTCGGCGTTGTGATCGCGCAGCCAGGCGACGAAGGCGCGCATCACCGTGTTCCGCCACATCCACTGGGGGAAGCGTCTGAAGCCGGAGAGCGCGGCGTCGGGATCGCGATCGTCGCCGCGCCCGCGCACGAAGCGATCCACACGGCGCGTGTCGGGCCAGTCGCCCTCGATGGTCACGGCGCGGAAGCCGCGCGTCTCGATCAGCCGCCGCGTGATGGCCGCGCGTGTCGCGTAGAACTCGTGCGTCCCGTGTGACGCCTCGCCAAGGAGCACGATGCGCGCGTCGCCGATGCGCGAGACGATGGCGTCGATGTCGGCCGGATCGGTGCCGTCGGCACTGGACAGCGGGATGGCGGCGTCGGCGAGGAGGTGGCGTATGTCGTCGTGATGGAGGGTACCCGGCATGACCAAGATCCTGTTGAGGCTGGGATCTCATCGCGCAGGGACCGTTCCACGGAAGCGTCGCCGGGCCGACGGCTCACCTCATGCATCTTGCCCTGCATCACCCTCCGACCGGACCAACCATGCCCCGCACACCACGCAGTTCCGCCTCCGTCCGCCGCGACGGGAGCCAGGCCAGCGCCGGCGCCGCCACCCGCGCGCCGCGCGGCGAAGCGACCCCGATCGTCCATCAGCGCGGACGCGAGATCCAGGCGTTCGGCTCCATCACCCGCATCCCGATCGGGCTCAGCGAGAAGGTGTGCAAGCAGAGCGTCGCCGCGCTCAATCAGGTGCTCGCCGACACGATGACGCTGCGCGACCTGTACAAGAAGCACCATTGGCAGGTGGCCGGCCACACCTTCTACTCGCTGCACCTGCTGTTCGACAAGCACTATGAGGAACAGGCCGAGCTCGTGGATACGATCGCCGAGCGCATCCAGCTCCTCGGTGGCCTGGCGATCGCGATGGCCCCCGACGTCGCGGAGATGACGAAGATCGAGCGTCCACCCAGGGGCCGCGAGGAGGTCCCGGTGCAGATCTCACGCATCCTCGAGGCGCACGAGCTGATCTGCACGGAGGCGCGCGACTTCGCCGGCGCCGCCGACGACGCCGGCGACGACGGCACGAACGACCTGTTCGTGAGCGACGTGGTGCGGCTGAACGAGCTCCAGGCGTGGTTCGTGGCGGAGCACGTGGTCGATGAGCCGCTCGTGAGGGCGACAGATAACTAGTCGTGAACCGTTTACCGTGAACCGTGAACCGTAACGGCAAGGCACACCAGACTCAGTCCGGTGTGCCGTTGATCCTACGGTTCACGGTTCACCGTTCACGGTTCACGATCAGTCTCACGGCGCCACCTCGTGGAACGTCACGGACGTCTCCCGCTCGAGCACCCACCGCAGCCCCCACGCATCCTCGAACAGGATCAGCGGGTGGCCCTTGGCATCGTACAGCAGCATGCGGCCGCGGTCGCGGGCGATGCGGTCGATCTCCTCGGGTGAGCCGACGACCCAGCGCGGGTAACGGGCGGTGATCTTCTCCAGGCGGCAGGGTGCGCCGTACTCGTGCTCGAGGCGGTGCAGCATCACGTCGAACTGGAGCTGACCGACCGCGCCGACGATCGGCGTGGGACTCAGCGTGTCGGTGCCCGAGGTGTAGAACACCTGTGCCGCGCCCTCCTCCGTGAGCTGGCGGAGCCCGGCGTCCATCTGCTTGCGCTTGAGCGGATCGGCCGCGACGACGCGCGCGAAGTGCTCCGGCGCGAAGCGTGGAATGCCGGAGAACTCCAGTGTGCCATCCACCGCCAGGGTGTCGCCGATGCGCAGCGTGCCGCGGTCCATCACGCCGATCACGTCACCGGGCCACGCTTCGTCGATGGCCGAGCGCTCGCGGGCGAGAAACTGTTGCGCGCTGGCGAGGCGGAGGGGCTTGCCGGTGCGCACGTGCGTGACCTGCAGGCCGGGCTCGAACTTGCCCGAGCACACGCGCACGAACGCCACGCGGTCGCGATGCTTCGGGTCCATGTTCGCCTGGATCTTGAACACGAATCCGCTGAACGCGGGGTCGGCCGGGTCCACGAGGCCCGTGCTCGCTTCCCGAGCGCCAGGCGGCGGAGCGAGCTCCACGAACTCCCGGAGAAAGGGCTCGACGCCGAAGTTCGTGAGCGCGCTCGCGAAGAACACCGGCGAGAGCGCGCCGGCCAGCATCGCTTCGTGGCTGAACGGATGCCCCGCTTCGTCGAGCAGGGCGATGTCGTGCACGAGCCGCTCGTGCGCTTCCTCACCGAGGAGCTCGCGCACCGACGGATCCTCGAGCGACGCGACCTGGACGTCCGCCTCGCTCGCTCCGTGATCCTCCCCCCGCTCGAACCGGTAGATCAGCTTCCGGCGCCGATCGTACACGCCGATGAACGCGCCCTCGGAATGGATCGGCCAGGTCACAGCGTGGCAGTCGATGCCGAGATCGGCTTCCACGTCGCCGATGAGCTTGAGGGGGTCCTCGCCCACTCGGTCGCACTTGTTGACCACGGTGAAAATGGGCATCCGCCGCCGCTTGCACACCGCGAAGAGCTGCCGAGTACGCTCCTCGACACCCTTGCGGTTGTCGAGCAGCATGACGGCGCTGTCGGCGGCGATGAGGACGCGATACGTGTCCTCCGAGAAGTCCTCGTGTCCCGGCGTGTCGAGCAGGTTGATCTGGTACCCCTCGTAGCCGAACTGCATCACGCTCGACGTGACCGAGATGCCGCGCTCCTGCTCCATCTGCATCCAGTCGGAGGTGGCGTGGCGCTGCTGCCTCCGCGCCTTGACCGTGCCGGCCAGATGGATGGCGCCGCCGTACAGCAGCAGCTTCTCGGTGAGAGTGGTCTTGCCGGCGTCGGGATGGCTGATGATCGCGAAGGTGCGCCGGGTGCGGATCGCGTCCTGGAGCGATGGGTCGATGGTCGTGGTCACGAGGTGAAATCTAACCAGCTGGCAGGCGCGCTCAGCCGAACGGCACAAGACATGACTAGAAGAGTATCATCGAGCTCGTCGGCTCCCCTCCCTTTGGTGGTCTCATGGCTCCCCGTTCGGTCCTGCTGCTGGCCCTCGCCCTTCTGGTCGCTTCCGCCTCCGGCTGCTTCAAGCGCCGGCGGTATGCGCCGCGCGACGTGGCCAAGGTGCTCAACGTGCCCAAGGAATCACTCGCGCCCGCCATCGCCGAACGCATCGGATCGGCGGATCGCCCGGCGTGGGTCACCACGGAGCGCTGGACGCGCGTCTCCGCCCTGTACAAGGCGTACGACAACTCGCCGCTCTGGCTCGAGGAAGGCGGCGTGAAGGAGCGCGCCAGCGCCCTTCTCGACGCCATCAAGCGGGCGCCCGACGATGCGCTCGACACCACCAGCTATCCCCTTGCCGATCTCGAACGCGTGGTCGACGCCAAGCGGATCACCGACACCGCCTCGGCCAAGACGATCGCCGACGCGGACGTGATGCTCACGTCGGCATACGTCGCCTACGCGTCGGACATGCTGATGGGCCAGGTCGATCCGCGAGAGGTCTCGCAGAACTGGCACACCGGCACGGGTGTCGCCGAGCGCGACAGCGCCGTCACGCATGCCCTCGAGGAGGGTGACATGGCGGAGGCGTTGAAGCTCATGGCGCCGCAGAGTCAAGAGTACGCCGCGTTGAAGGGCGCGTACGCCCGCTACAAGCGGCTCGCGGCGGCGGGTGGCTGGCCGGCCGTGACCGCGAACATGAGCGACGCCGACGCGCTCGCGGCGGTGCACGCGCGGCACGTGGCCGAGATGGCCGACTCCACCAGGGATTCGG
>JBJMNM010000350.1:0-4201 GCA_045804305.1 Gemmatimonadaceae bacterium
CACCGTTGCCTTCCTCGGCCTCGGTGCCATCGGCCGCCCCATGGCCGCCCGCCTCGCGCACGCGGATGGCGTGACGCTCACGGTGTGGAACCGCACGGCGGCTACGGCCGACGCGTTCGCGAGCGAGCATGGCGTTCGTGCCGCCCGCACGCCCGCCGACGCCGTCCGCGGGGCAGACGTAGCCATCACCTGCTTCCCCGTCTCGGCCGACGTGGAGTCCGTGCTCGACGGGCCGACCGGCCTGCTCGCCGGGTTGACCAAGGGCGCCGCGGTCGTCGACTGCACGTCCGGCGACCCCGCCACGTCGAAGCGCATCGCGGCCCGCCTGGCCGAGCGTGGCGTGGACTACGTCGACGCACCGGTGAGTGGAGGGGTGAAGGGCGCGGTGGAGGGGATCCTCACCGTCATGGTTGGCGGTGATGCGGCGGTGCTCGAGCGCGTGCGCCCGGTGATCGAGACCTTCGGCAAGAAGATCGTGCACTGCGGACCCGTCGGCACGGGCTCGGCGCTCAAGGCGGTGAACAACGCACTTCTCGCCGTGCACATCTGGAGCGCGGGGGAGGGGCTCGTGGCGCTCGCGAGCGCGGGCGTGAAGCCCGACGTCGCGCTCGACGTGATCAACGCGTCGAGCGGGCGTTCCAACTCCTCCATGAACCTCTTTCCGGAGCGCGTGCTTGGCCGCGCCTTTCCGCGCACCTTCCGGCTCGCGCTCCTGGACAAGGACATCAACATCGCCGCCGGGGTCGCCCGCGAGCAGAAGGTGCCGTCGCCGCTCATCCAGCTCACCGCCGATCTCTTTCGCATCGCACACAACGCGCTCGGCGAGGAGGCGGATCACGTGGAAGCGGTGAAGGTGATCGAGCAGTGGGCCGGACGGGAGATCGCATGACCGCCGTCACGACCCCGCGCGCCGACTCCGAGGCGGGACTCGCTCGCAGGGTGGACGAGATCCGCGCCGACTTCCCCGCGCTCACGCGTCAGGAGCAGGGCCAGCCGGTTGCGTACTTCGACGGGCCGGGCGGCACGCAGGTGCCGCGCGCCGTCGCCGACGCGATGACGACTTATCTGTTCCACCACAACGCGAACACGCACTGGGCCTATCCCACCAGCGCCGAGACGGATGCGCTGCTCGCGCAGGCGCGCGTGGTGTTCGCGGACTTCTTCAACGCCGCGCCGGCGGACGTCTCGTTCGGCAACAACATGACCACGATCGCCTTCCATGTCGCGCGCGGGCTTGCCCGCAACTGGAAGGAGGGCGATGAGATCGTGGTGACCGAGCTCGATCACCACGCCAACGTGGCGCCGTGGCACGCCGTGGCCAGGGAGCGCGGTCTCGTCGTGCGGACCGCTCGGCTCGACACGAAGACTTTCCGCACCGATCCGGACGATCTGGCGCGACTGATCGGCCCGCGAACCCGGCTCGTCGCGATCGGCGCCGCGTCCAACGCGCTCGGCACCATCACCGACGTTACACGCGTGTGCGCGATGACGCGCGAGGCGGGCGCGCTGTCGTTCGTCGACGCGGTGCACTTCGCGCCGCACGCGCTCGTGGACGTGGCGCAGATCGGGTGCGACTTTCTCGCCTGCTCGTCGTACAAGTTCTACGGCCCGCACGCGGGCATCCTGTACGTTCGTGCCGCGCTTGCGCAGTCACTCGACGTCCCCAAGCTGAAGCCCGCGCCGGAAGAGGCGCCGGAGCGGCTGGAGACGGGGACGCAGAACCATGAGGGAGTCGTCGGTGCGGCGGCGGCGGTCGCCTACATCGCCTCCATCGCGAGCGGCGACGGCACGCGCCGCGAACGGCTCGGGCGCGCCTTTGCCGCGCTCCATGCGCGCGGCGACGCGCTGCTCGCGCTGCTGTGGGAGGGTCTGAGCGCGATCGACGGCGTCACGCTCTACGGTCCGCCGCCCGGCACGCCCCGCACGCCGACGGTGTCGTTCACCCTTCGTGGGCATTCGACCGAGGAAGTGGCGAAGCACCTGGTGAGGCACGGAGTGTATGCGTCCAATGGTGACTTCTACGCGCAGACGGTGGCGGAGCGGTTGGGGCGGGGGGAGGATGGCTTCGTGCGGGCGGGGGTAGCCGCATACACGGCGCGCGACGAAGTCGAGCGGCTCATCGTTGGCGTGAGGGAGCTTGCTCGGCGTCGGTGACGACGGGACAATCAACGGCGGTCGTTTGTTCGACTCACGGAGATCGCGACACCTAGGCACGCAGGTGACGAGCTGCGGAATGCCGTCGTCCCACGCTGTCATCCCGCATCTCGGAGTCTTCCGGAGCAACAGCGCAAGTCTTGACCTCCAATTCTCCGTCCCCCAACGTGCCGGATGCGCCCTTTTCTCGCCGCCCTCCTCCTGGCCGCCCCGGCGATCGGGGCCCAGGCCCCCCGAATCTCCACCGCCGGCGATCCGTCCGTCCGCGCCGACAGCATCTACCGTCTCGCCGTGGATGCGTCGAAGTTCCCCGAGCAGGATGCCGCCTATCTCCTCGATGATGGCGTCGTGCGGCTCGAGGCGGATGGCCGCGGAACGAAGACCTTCCGGCAGATCGTCCAGGTCCTGAAGCCGAGCGCCGTGCCGCGGCTGCAGGAGCAGAGCTTCAGCTACTCGCCGCAGCACGAGAAGCTCACGATCAACTGGATCCGCGTCGTCCGCCCCGACGGCCACGTGGTGAGCGCCAAGCCGTCGCACGTGCAGGACGCCGACGTGCCCGCCGAGACGGACGATCCCGTCTACTCCGACCGGCGGGTGCGCCGCGCGTCGTTGAGCGGCGTGGCGCCCGGGACGATCGTGGACTACAGCTACACGACCGAGGAGTTGAAGCCCTTTCTGCCGCGCGACTTCTTCCAGTCGTGGAGTGTGACGACCGGGCTCCAGGTGGCGCGCTCGCGGTTCATCGTCGACGTGCCGGCCAGCCTCACGCCGCGCATCTACGAGCGCAACCTGAGCTTCGCGCGTACCGAGCGGGTGGCGGGCGGCCGCCGCGTCTACATCTGGGCCACGGCGAACCTCCCGAAGATCAAGTCCGAGGCGCTCGCCGCCGACTCCAACAACGTGTACATGTCGCTGATCGTCTCCTCGCCGCTCGCGTGGGGAGACGTCTCGCACTGGTACGCCAATCTCGCGCGCCCGCAGGAGACGGCCACGCCATACGTCGCCGCGCGCGTGGACAGCGTGGTGCGCGGCGCGCTGACTCGCGGCGACACGATCCGCGCCGTGCATCGCTGGGTGGCGCAGGACATCCGCTACGTCGCGATCGCGCTCGGCTTGAGCGGCTACCGGCCGCGCAAGCCGGAGCAGGTCATCCGCACGGGCTTCGGCGACTGCAAGGACAAGGCGACGCTGTTCGTGACGGCGCTGCGCCACCTCGGCATCGACGCGTATCCCGTGCTGCTCAGCTCCACGGGCGGGGTGCGGCGCGAGCTGCCGTCCATCCAGCAGTTCGACCACGAGATTGCCGCGGTGCCGCTCGGCAAAGGGTATCAGTTCGTCGACCTGACGGCGAACGTGGTCCCGTACGGCGATCTGCCGTACGGCGAGCAGGGCGGCTTCGCGCTCGTCGTGCGTCCCGACGGCACGAGCGAAGAAGTGGTGCTCCCGAAGGTGCTGCCGACCGCCAACCGCTCCGGCATTCGCGTGGCGGGCGCGCTCGACTCGCTCGGCGTGTTCAACGGCTCGTACGAGGAGACCGCGGACGGCGCCACGCAGTACGGGCTGCGCAACCTGTTCTACAATCCGCTCGACTCCACGCAGCGCGCGAACCTGGCCAACGCGATCGCGCAGAAGACCTTCGAGGGGGCCGAGGGCGACAGCCTGCTCGGCTTCGACGGGAAGGATCTCGGGTCGATGGTGCGCGTGAAGGTGCTGGTGCGCCACGGCCGCGCCGCCACGCCCAGCGGCGGCACGCTGATCCTCCACATGCCGCTCGGCAGCATGGCGGCGCTCGCGACGGCCGCCAAGGAGCTCGACACGCGCGAACCGCGCCGCTTCCCGATCGATCCCGCGCAGTTCTGGGGCGCGCGGATCGTCACCACGGAGTTCTCCATCGCGCTGCCGGCGGGCTGGCACGCGCAGCTACCCAAAGGCGTGCGCGCGTCGAGCGCGTTCGGCAGCTACGAGTCCTCGTACACGGAGAAGAACGGCACGCTGCGGCTCGCGCGCACGATCACGGGTGCCACCACGGTGCAGCCGCCGGAGAAGC
>JBJMNM010000351.1:0-2801 GCA_045804305.1 Gemmatimonadaceae bacterium
TCGCTCCGCTGGGCAAACAGATCACCGGTCCAGGGGCCGCGCGTCAGGCCCACGCGCCCCATCACGTGCAGCGCGCCCGACGACGCAAGGTTCCGGTTTGGCTGCGTGCTGTTCTGCTCCGCGGACAACTGGATCACCTCGCCGTGGTCGTACCGGCGGCCAAAGTACGCGCGGTAGAGATTGGTGTTCTGGTCGCCAGTCGCGATGTCGGCGCGGGTGTAGGGATCCGTGCGGTCGACCCGCCAGCTCGTGGCGTACACGCGCACTTCCTCCGCCCCACGCTCGATGCGCACCTCCTCCAGCGCGTGCAGCGGCAGATCGTTCACCGGCGAGACGCCCTGCGAGCGCCGATCCAACGGATCCAGCTCGAGCCCGTCGAGGAAGATGCGAATGCCCCGTAGATCGCCCTGCGATGCCACCACGTTCGGGGCGTCGACCCAGCCGGTGGTGAATTCCGTGAGCCCCGGCACCCGCCCCAGCATGTCGGACAGGGTGAGCGCGCCGGTGGCGAACATGGCGGTGCGGTCATAAATGCGCGGCGCACCGATCTCGAGAACCGGTATCGCCTCGGCCCTCGCGAGCTGCGGCTTGATGGTGTCGGGCTTCGGCGGCGCGACCGGCAGCGGCACCACTCCCTTCGCGAGCGAATCGTTCTTCAGCATCGAGTCGGCGCGCGCCGGTGTGGGTACGCGGATGGTATCGCGCCCCTGCGGCGGACGCGCGGCACGCGCTCTCGCGGTATCGACGCGCGTGGGGGTGGTGTCACGCCGCCCCGGGATGGTATCGCGCCGCACGGGCACCTGCGCGGCACCACGGGCGGGCAAAACGGCCCCGGCAACCGCGCCGAGGCCGATGAGAAGACCGCGCCGGCAGCAGCCGGATATCACCCGGCTCGTCCGCGTACGAACTCCACGAAGGTGCCCACCGGAATACCCGTCGGCCCACGCGGAACGGTGCCGAGGTCGGACTCGGTGTACGCCGTGCCGGCGATGTCGAGGTGCACCCACGGGAACTCGTCGGCGAATTCCTTCAGGAACAGCGCCGCGGTGATCGTTCCCGCCGGCCGGCCGCCGGAGTTCTTGATGTCGGCCACATCGGACTTGATGAGCTCCTTGTAGTCATCCCACATGGGAAGCTCCCACCCCGGCTCCCCCGCCCGTGTTCCCGCACCCAGCACCTCCGCGACCAGCGCGGCGTCGTTGCCGAGCACACCGGTGGCCGTGTGGCCGAGCGCGATGACGCACGCGCCGGTCAGCGTGGCGGCGTCGATGACGGCGGCCGGCTTGTAGCGACGCGCATACGAGAGCACGTCGGCGAGCACGAGGCGTCCTTCGGCGTCGGTGTTGATGATCTCGATGAACTTGCCCGACATGCTGCGCACCACGTCGCCCGGCTTGACGGCGGTGCCGGACGGCATGTTGGTGGTGGCGCCGACGAGTCCGACCACGTTGATCGGCAGCGCGAGCCGCGCGATCGCTTCCATGGCGCCGAGCACGCCGGCACCGCCGCACATGTCGAACTTCATCCACTCCATTCCCTGCGCGGGCTTGATGGAGATGCCGCCGGAGTCGAAGCACAGCCCCTTGCCAACCAGCACCACGGGCGGCGCACCCTTGGCGCCCTCCGAGTACTCGAGCGCAATGAGCCGCGGCTCCTGTGGCGTGCCCTGCGCGACGCACAGGAAGCTGCCCATCCCCAGCGTCTCCATCTCGGCGCGTCCGAGCACGGTGACGGTCAGATCATGCCGCTCCGCGATGCCACGTGCGGTTTCAGCCAGGTAGTCCGGCGTGCAGAGGTTGCCCGGCATCATCCCGAGCGTGCGCGCGAGGCTGTGGCCTTCCGCGATGGCCTCGCCGCTGGCGACGCCGCGCTGCAACGCGGCGGCGTCGGGCGCAAGAATGCGCGCACTGGCGAGTGGCGCACGACGCTCGTCGGCCGGCGGCGGCGTCCTGGTCTCGGTGTAATCCCACGCGCCCGCAGCCAGGCCAACGGCGACTGCCTCGACCTCGGTGGCGTCGAGCGCACCGGCATAGAACGCCAGCTCGCCGACGCCCATCTTGCCGCCCTGGCGTGCCGCGATCGCGCCCGCGCGGCGGAGCGCGCCCGCACGCTCGGTCGTCTTGCCGATTCCCAACAGCAGCACGCGTTTCGGGCCGGTCGCCGCGCCCATGAGGTGCAGCGTCTCATCGCGTCCGCCGCGGAAGTCGCGGCGCTCGAGCGTGCGCGTCAACGCACCGCCCAACGTGGCATCGAGTGGAGCGAGTGCCGCGTCGAGCGTGGCGCCGGCCGGCAACACCACCACGAGCAGCGGAATGTCGAGCGCACCGAGCGCGGCGGGACCCCCGGAAAGCGACAGCGTCATGTGGCTGGTTCTGAGTACGTGAGGCAGAATTGGCGCGCTACGCGCCCATTCCCTTGATGATCTGATCGCCGAAGGCCGACGTGCTCACCTCGGTGGCCCCGGGCATCTGGCGCGCCAGGTCGTAGGTGACGCGCTTGCTCCTGATCGCATTCTCGAGGCCGCGCACGATCAGCTCGCCCACTTCCTTCCATCCCATGTACTCGAACATCATCACGCCGGAGAGGATGACGCTGCCCGGATTGATCTTGTCGAGGTTGGCATACTTGGGTGCGGTGCCGTGGGTCGCCTCGAACCCGGCGACGCCGTCGCCGACGTTGCCACCGGGGGCGAGGCCAAGGCCGCCCACCTGCGCCGCCGCGGCGTCGGAGAGGTAGTCGCCATTCAGATTCGGCGTCGCGATGACGTCGTACTCGTCGGGACGCAGCAGCAGCTGCTGGAA
>JBJMNM010000352.1:0-3087 GCA_045804305.1 Gemmatimonadaceae bacterium
ATGACCGTGACGTGGAAGTCCTTCTTGAGCGCCGGGATCTTGAGCAGCGAGCGCACGCTCCGGAGGTCCTCGACGGAGCCGCCGAAGTGCGCCGGCTCCGTCAGAATGCTGACGGCGGCTGCACCACCGGCTGCGTATGCCTCCGCCTGCGCCACCGCGTCCAGGGCCGGCGCGATGGCTCCCTTGGAGGGGGAGCGCCGTTTGACCTCGGCGATCACCGCGACCGTACCGCCCCGTAGCGCGCCCAGCAGTGAGGGCGCTGGTGGCGCCATGCGCGCAGCCTGGATCAGCTCGGCCGAGCGGCGGAGCAAGACTTCCGCGCGAAGCTCCGCTTCGCGGACGATCGTCCCGAGCGTGCCGCCCGGTGGAGTCCAACCAGAAGATGCTTGCACTTCGGGACTTATTCGGATATCCTATTCGGGGGCTGTTCGGGCAGCGGCACTGCCGCCCGCCCCTCGAGCGGTTGCGATCGCCACCTTTCCCGCAGGAGCAGTCATGCCGCTGACCAAGCGTCAACGCGAGATTCTAAACTATCTGACGCTCTACTCGGAGCAAAACGGCTACGCGCCGAGCTTCGAGGAGATCGCGGAGAACTTCAACTACAACTCGCTCGCGACGGTGCACGAGCACCTCAGCAATCTCGAGCGTAAGGGCTTCATCAAGCGGTCGTACAACGAGAGCCGCGCGATCGAGATCCTGCCGAGCGACATCATGCCCAAGGCCATCGAGCTGCCGCTGCTCGGCGCCGTGGCCGCCGGCGTGCCCATCGAGGCGATTGCCCACGCCGAGAGCATCGCGGTTCCCGATTCCTTCGTGCAGCGCGGCGGCAACCACTACGTGTTGCGCGTGCGCGGGAACTCGATGATCGAGGAGCAGATCCGCGACGGCGACTTCGTGGTCGTGAACGAGCGCCAGCGTGCCGACAACGGCGAGATGGTCATCGCCATGCTGCACGGCAACTCGGCCACCGTCAAGAAGTTCTACCGCGAGCGCGACGGCCGTATTCGCCTCCAGCCGGCCAACGAGGCCATGGCACCCATGTACGTGCACGAGAACGACATCACGATCCAGGGGATCGTGGTGGGGGTGATGCGGCGGTACTAGGCGTTGCGTGCAGCAGTAGGCGGTCCGAACCAGGTGGATAGCGCGTCAGCGAGCCCCACCTGGGTCGCGTCTCCCACCCAGGCCACATAGCCGTCGGGCCGAACCAGAACGGCGGTGGGTGCGGGGACCGCGCCGATCGCCGGAAGCTCCCACGTACCCTCGTACCTGGCCTCGACCGATTGAACGCGGTCGCACCATGGGCCGACCGCGGTGCCGCCGGGCTCACCGAAGTTGATCAACACGGCTCGCGCGTCGTGCAACAACGTGAAGACACGCAGCGGCCCGTTGGCGGTGCTCAGGTCCAGATCGGGCATGCGGCGCCCGAGAAGCGGGTGCCCTTCACCGAGGTCGTAGTGGATGTCCAGACCGGACACCATCGCGCCGAATCGTCTGCGCGGCTCCTCCATGCTCAACAGCTCGGCCACGGTGTCGCGCAACGCCTCGATGCGATCGTCCGGGCGCATCAGCGCGACTTGCGCCATCGTGTTGCGCAGCACGCGTGCAGCGACGGGGTGGCGCTCGGCATGGTACGTATCCAGCAGGCTGTCCGGGGCTGTGCGATGGACCACCTGGGCCAGCTTCCATCCAAGATTCACCGCATCCTGCACACCCATGTTGAGGCCCTGTCCGCCGACCGGCGAATGCACGTGCGCCGCGTCGCCGGCCAGCAGGATCCGTCCGTCGCGGTACGCCGCGGCCTGCCGAGTCGTGTCGGTGAACCGGGAGATGAACGTCGGGCTGTGGACCCCGTAGTCGGTCCCGTATACGGCAATGAGGCCCTCGCGGAGATCCTGCAGGGTCGGATCGCTCGTGCTACCGACGTGCGTCTCGGTCACCATGACCCGCACCGTCCCTTCGTCCTTGTAGACCACCTCGCCGTCGCGGATCTCGTACTCCACCCGGCCGAGACCGTGGGTGCCGCGAGCGTCGCGCCGCACGCCCAATTCAGGTTTGTCGGCCATCTCGACCTCGGCGATCACCGCGCTCGTCGTCGGATCCCAGCCGGGGAACTCGATGCCGGCCGCCTTGCGGACCAGGCTGCGTCCTCCGTCGCAGCCGACGAGATACTTCGCCCGCATGCGTTGGCCGTCGGACAGCTCGACGTCGACGCCGGTGTCGTCCTGCGCGAAGCCGCTCACTTCGGTGCCGTAATGGATCGGCACCGCCAGCTCGCCGATCCAACCAGCCAGGATGCGCTCGATGTGGTTCTGCCACAGCCCGAGCACATAATTGTGCCGGGTGGGAAAGTCGCTGATGTCCAACCGAACGCTGGCGAACCCCGCGACCTGCGCGACCTGTCCCTGCGAGAGGAATCGATCGGCGATTCCGCGCTGATCGAGGATCTCGATGGTGCGCGAGTGCAGACCGCCCGCACGCGAGCCGGCGAGGTCCTGGCTGGCGCGCCGTTCGACGATGGCGACGTCGACGCCCGCCAACGCGAGCTCGCCAGCCAGCATCAGCCCCGTCGGACCGCCTCCGGCAATCACCACCGCATGGTCACGCATGTCGTGCCTCCGATGTCCTGAAGGTTCTGAATTCGGACGGCGATGATGCGACATGCCCCCGGACTTCCCGCAAGCCCCCCGGTGCTTTATATCTTTGGAGTGGCGAGGAGCGCGCGCTCCTCTAGGGCCTTGCGGCGTACGCTCTTCTCAGCCGCTCCAGCGCCCGTGCCCCCGCCCCGTCCTCGAGCCCCTTTCGTGCGGCGCTGATCGCGTCACCGAAGTCGGCCGGCCCGCCATTCGAGACGTACAACGCGGCCGCCGCATTGAGGACCACAGCGGCCGTGGCGGTAGCCGGCGCGCGGTTCTCCATCACCGCCAGCACCGCCCCCGCATTCTCGGCGGGGGGACCACCGCCCAGCTCCTCGGCGCTGCCGATCGGGAAGCCGTGACGTGATGGGTCGATCGTCCACTCGCGAGCCGCGCCATCGCGGATCTCCACCACGTGCGTGGTGCCCAGGGGCGACACTTCGTCCATGCC
>JBJMNM010000353.1:0-6606 GCA_045804305.1 Gemmatimonadaceae bacterium
GCCTGGCACTGGGGATACATCATTCAGCCGCCGGTGAGAATGGCGGGAGGCCGACGCACGCGTGACGACGCGCTGTCGCTGGTGTACGGCCAGGTGAGCAATGGCGTGGGAGCGGCAGCGAGACACGATCACGCCCTCGGTGTGTGGACGGGCAAGCGCTGCCGCCAGATCTTCTTCGACGATGCGGTGCGCATCACCAGCTCCGGCACGCTGACGGGAACCACCGTACCGCGCGTGCCGGGCGTTGTGGCGCTCCTGTCGCCCGGCCGGCCGCACGACGTTCCCCGACAGATCGCCATCCACGCACACGACGGCGACGACTCCGTGGACATCGAGCTCGACGTGGACGGGGCGATGCAGTTTCTCATCCCCCGCCCCGACGACATCGGCAGCACGACGATCACCGAGCTGGTGGGCGAGTACACCGTGCGCACGATGCTGGGCGGATCGGGCAGCGAGTTCTCCTACCGCGGGTTCGCCGAAGTTGCGCGCTGACCTCGCATCGCGCCCGCGGGGCGGCCGCCGCGCCGCCGTCGGTACGCTGCACCACGTGCAGCGCGCGCTGGCCGCGCTTCATGCCGAGTCGCCGAAACGCTATCGGAAAATCGCGGGCCTGTTGCGGCGCGCACCCGGGAAGTACTGCGTGGACACCGAGCGGTTCACCCTCACCGCACACGACGGGTGGATCATCGCGAGCGCTGGCTGGCGCGCCCTCGGCATGACGCTCGAGGTCCACGTACCGGCGCGCGCGATCCTGGACTTCATGGACGGCACCACCACCGTCGAGCGTCTGATCCAGCGAGACGTCCTGCGCATCACGGGGAATCCGTCGTCGCTGCTCGCGCTCGATGAGGCCACTCGCGTGCTGGCCAGGGCGGCGATCGAGTCGCGCGCGCTCCAGGAAGAGTTCGACGCCTTCCAGCGATGGGTGCTCGCCGCCCCCTTTCGCGACGGCGCGACCCCATGGCACAACCTGAACCGGGAGCGTGGACGTGCAGAGACCATTCGGTAGCAGCGCAGATCCGCTCGGTGCAGGGTTCCGCTCGAAGGCTCGCGCGGCGCTCGGCGATCTCGCCGCCCCGGAGTGGTGGCAGACGCACCTCCGCGACCTGATCGCGCTGGTGGAGAGCAGCATGCAGCATGGAGTGCCGGCCCCGCCGGCGCCCCAGATTCCTCCGCGCGATCAACCGCTCGGCTACACGCTCGAGGACGCGGCCATCACCTCGGCCGACGCGGTGGAGGCGTTCGCGCGTGGCGCGCTCGCGAACGGACACGACGCCGAGTCCATTCTCGCGTGGGCGCATCGGCGCGCGGACCATCCGTCTGGCTCCGACGCGGCCGCCGCCGCCGCGGTCGCGGTGCTGCGGGAGCGCGGCTACGCGCCACTCATCGCCTGGGCGAGCGAGAAGGACGATGCGCCGCCCGTTCGCGCCGTGGCGCCTCCAGCGGGGGTGCACGAAGGCCTGTTCTCCGTGCCTCGGCGGCCGTACGTGGTGGGACAGGCGATCGCGCGCCGATTCGCACACGACTATCCGTACACCACACCGGCGCTCAAGCCGCTCCATCCCGTCGGCGGCGACAAGACGACGTTCCGTCCGGAGCTCGTTCCGGCGCTGGCGCAGGAGCAGTCGTTCATGTCGTCGATGAGCAAGATGACGACCCAGGAGTACGAGGACGTCATCCTTCCGCTGAGCAGAATTCCCGGCCTGAACGCGCTGGTGCTCGCGGCGCTCCTGCTGGACGACATCCTCACGCCGATGGAGATCCTCGGCTGGATCGGCGTGGACATCCACAACCTTCCGCGCGACACGCCGCCCGATCGCCCGGTGGCGATCGACGTCCTTCCAGCGCCGACGCCGGGCGCGCCGGGCATCGCGCCCGTGAAGTACATGATGTTCTCGGATACGCATCGCGACGCGCCGCAGGACGTCACCTTCCGCATCGATCATTTCTCCGACAACCAGGCGCTCTACCTGCGGGCACTCGAGTGGTGCGATACGGAGGGCTACACGGTCATCGAGAATGGAGACTGCGAGGAGCTCTGGTACGAGCCGACCTTCGATCCGGCGCTGCGCCAGACGAAGCTGCAGCGGCTCCAGGACATCTTTCAGCTCCATCAGCCGGTCTACCAGAAGCTCGCGAGCCTCGCGGCAGCCGGTCGCCATGTCCGCTCGATCGGGAATCATGATTCCTACCTGTGGGAGGACCCGACGGTCGTCGCCTGGCGCCAGGCCAACTTCCCGGCGTTCCCCGACATCCGGGGAGGGTTCGTCATTCCCTCGGTCAAGCCGATGGACGACTTCCTCCCCCACATCGGCCTCGACGCCGGCGCGTACACCCAGACCGCCGAGATGCTCGTCATCCATGGACATCATTTCGACTTCTGGAACTGTGACGAGCACAATCGGCTGGGGAAGTTCATCACCAACGCGGTCGCCGTGCCGCTCGACGCCTTCGACAACATCATCTTCGACTACAGAGGCATCGACCGACTCGGGCACCCGATGATCGAGTTCTGGGACGTCCTCGACCGCTACACGCCGTGGAACTGCTGGCCGGCGCACGACGTGGCGCGCGAGTGGGCGCAGGCGCTCGCCTATCGCCCGCTCACCAACAGCCTCACCCAGGACTCGATCGTCTTCTCGGAGACGCTCGCCGCGGTGATGTGCTACCTCATGCGCACGGGTCCGATCGATCCGTTCAACTTCGGCGTGCTGCTCTGCATCGGACACACCCACAACCCGCAGAGCCGTCCATGGATCCCGTACCTGTCGGGCTACAACCCGTGGCGTACGTACGAGTTGTTCGGCGAGCGCGTGTTCGAGAACCTCTTCGCGATCAAGACGCGCTACTTCAATAGTGGGACGGTCGGGTGGTGGCAGGACGTGATCTGGGCAACCGAGATCACGGCGAACGGTCAACCGCGGCTCGTCTACTGGTGCAACGAGGACATGACGCCGGTGACGATGGATTGGGAGCTGGACGACGAGGGGCCGACACCGGGCAACCCGCTCCCCGCGCTCGAGGACTGGGCGACGCAGTTTCTCGCCGCCGAGCTGGAGCGGCGGCTCAGCATGGCGACCGCCTCCGCGAGCACGGCCGGCGACATCATGGCGCTGTCGCCTCCGGGCGGAATCGCGAGCGTCGCAGGCACCGGCTCCGGCGCCGGGCCGGCCGCGCCGCTACAGCAGAACCTCGGGCGTCTCGAGCGGATGCTCGCCTCGACGACGCCGCTGCCATTCTCCCTCGCCAGCCCGTCCATCCCGCGCGACCGCGTCACGCTCGCGGCGCTGACCCTGGCGGCACGACAGAATCCGGCGTTCGGCGGCGCCGATCCGCGGTCGTGGCCGGCCACCGTGGCCCTGGGCGATGCGGGACCGTCCGTGCAGTCGTCGCCGCTCGGACGTCTCCTCTGGCCCAGCCTGCTCGCCGGCGCCCGGCCCGACTCCAACACGAGCGTGGACATCGTGGCGCTGCTGCGAGCGCTCTTCGTGTCGTTCACCCCAGCGGCGGCCAGCCCTTCACGCATGGGTCCCCGTCCCACCACGTCGAGGGCACGATGATCGACCACGACATTCTGCGCGTGACGCTGCGCGCCATGCGCGATCGGCCCGGACCGTCGCTGCCTGCTCTCGGGCAGCCGCTGAGTCAGTCCCTCAGGCAGCTCTCGGCGCGCGTCGACCCCGTGTCCGCGGCGCTGTTCGCCGGCGCGGCGCGGGTCCTCGACTCCATCTCGAAGACCGCCGCGAGCGGCGCGCGCATGGCGGAGCGGCTCGCGGATCTGCGAACGCCTCCGGCGCCCCCGCGTCCCAGCCTGATGGTGCTCGCCGGCGCGGGAGCGACGGTGCGTCGCAACTTCACCGTCACGAACAGTCGGGTGTCGCGGCTGTCCGGCACGGTGAGCTCGACGGACTGGTACAGCGACGGGGAGAGTCGATCGGCGGACGAGGTCGTGCAGTTCGAGCCGTCCGTCGTGGATGTCGGGCCGCTCGGGATGCAACTGGTTCGTGCGGTGATCCACGTGCCGCGCAAGGCGGCGGCTGGCGCGACCTACCGCGCGTCGTTCTTCATCAATGGGTCCACGGAGCTCAGGCAGCCCGTGGAGCTGCGCATCGCCGCCGGCGAGTATCGCCCACACGCGTAACGCGAGTCGATAATTGGCTCTGTCTCGGGAGCTCATGCGATGAACACTCTCACGAGTGGTCAACAACTCGGCATCAACGCCGACCTCGTATCGGACAACGGATTGGTGCGGCTGCTGATGCAGGCCGACGGCAATCTCGTGCTCTACCGCACGCTCTTCCGGCTGCCGTTGTGGGCATCGAACACGGTCGGCAAGGCCGTCGACCACGTGGAGATGCGAGCGGATGGAAATCTGGTGGCGTTGTCGGCGGCGGGCGCGGTGCTCTGGGAGACCGCCACCTCGGGCAATCCTGGCGCGACGGCCCGGCTTCAGGACGACGGCAACTTCGTCGTCTACGACAGCGCGGGCGTGGCGCGATGGGAGACCAACACGACGCCCAACTTTTCCGCGCCGGCCATCCAGTACCTCGACGCGCGGGGCTACGAGTACGTCGAGACGTCGGAGTGGCTGAAGAATGCCGTGAGCGGCGCGCCCTGTTCGCTCCTCATGCAGTGGCCGGACTACGCGACGACGATCGTGGAAGACACGATCAACGGCGAGGACGTCGTGATCCAGCTCTGGAAGGGATGGTGCCCGCATCCGTTCAGAAATTTTCCCGGCGGGATCGGTGCCGAAGTCGGGATCTACCGGCGCGTGCTCGGCAAGATTGCGCCGAGGGACTTTCCTCCGCCGAACACGCTCGACATGGCGGCGTCGCTCCTCGCCGGCAGCGTGATCAACTTCGGGAACAGGAATCTGTGGTGGCCGTTCCCTCAGCTCAACGCGGAGATCACGTATACGCTGACCAACCCGGTCAACAACCAGCTCTTCTACGATGCGGGGCCGCAGACGGGATACTGGCTGGCGAAGTGGATGGACAACGACAGCTACGCGATCTATCAGCGCGACCAGGGCGTGCGGAACCCGAGCCTCCCGACGTGGTGGCCGGGCAACTCCAACACGCCGCGGCTCACGTCGAGCTACATGCTGGATTACACGATCAACGGCAAGACGTATCCTCGCTATTGATCGCGGTGCGGTGCGGTGCGGTCATGGTTGACGGCGAACGCGCCGGCTAGCTGGTGCGCGCCTCCAGCGTCGCGGCTGGATAGTCGGTGTAGCCGTCCGCGAAGCCCGTCGGTCCGGGCCCGTAGAACGTCGCCTGGTTCGGCGTCGCCAGCGGGAGACCATCGCGCAGCCGCGCGACGAGATCCGGGTTCGCGATGAATGGGCGACTCATCGAGACGAGATCGGCCCTGCCGCTGGTGAGCGCGTCCTCGATGTCGGCCAGCGTGGTGTAGTTGCCGCTCGAGATGTACGTGCCGGTGAACACGCTGCGCACCGCCTTCGCCGTCTGGCCGGCCGCGTCGAGTGCCGAGAGGCGCGAGTGATCCACCAGGTGCACGTACGCGATGCCGATCTCCTGCAGCTGCTCGGCGAGATACTCGTACGCCTCGTCGAGCTCGGGATAGGGCGCCATGTCGTTGAAGGTGCTCCACGGCGACAACCGGATGCCGAGGCGATCGGCGCCGATCGCGTTGGCGACACCGTGCACCACCTCGATCACGAAGCGGGCGCGGTTCTCCACGCTGCCGCCATACGCGTCGGTGCGCTGGTTGGTGCGCGGGTGAAGAAACTGCTCCAGCAGGTAGCCGTTCGCGCCATGGAGCTCGACGCCGTCGAATCCCGCCTCGATCCCGAGCGTGGCGCTCTTCACGAACTCGTCGCGCACCCGGTGCAGCTCCGTCCCCGAGAGCGCCCTTGGCGTGCCGGTCGGCTTCATCTGCTCCTGGTCGGTCCACATCTGGCTGGCCGCGGCGATCGCTGACGGCGCGACACCGGTGATGCCGGTGGGCAGGTTGAGCTCGTGGAAGATGCGGCCGACGTGCATGAGCTGCACGAACATGTGGCCGCCCGCCTCGTGCACCGCATCCGTCGTCAACCGCCACCCCTTTACATGCTGCGCATCGAAGAGCCCGGGGATGCGCGCGTAGCCGAGCCCCTCGGGACCGGGCGCGGTGCCTTCGGTGATGATCAGTCCGGCCGTCGCGCGCTGCCGGTAGTATTCGGCCATCATCGCATTCGGCACGTTGCCGAGTGCGCGGCTCCGGGTCATGGGTCCCATGACAATGTGATTCCTGAGCGTGATCCTGCCGAGCCTGGCTGGCTCGAATGCGTGGGTCGTCACGGCGTTGCGGTCCTGTCGTTGAGGTGAGTCGACGTGCAGGACAGGGAACTCCGCGAGGGTCTGAAAAAGTTCCGGAGCGCGCGGCAGCGGTCGCTCGCATCAGCTGTCATCCCGCAGGAGCGAGCGGAGCGAGCAAGTGTCGGGACCTACTCACCCGGTCGAGTGGCCCGCCAGGGAAAGTAGGTCCCGACACTCGCTTCGCTCCTGCGGGATGACATCCCCCCGCACGCCACTCCTGCGATGTGACAGCTCGCAGCGTACAAGCGCGCAGCCCGACGGAAGGAGTGCACGCGCC
>JBJMNM010000354.1:0-2475 GCA_045804305.1 Gemmatimonadaceae bacterium
CCCGTCGTGGGCGGCATCCAGATCACCGGCTCGCACAATCCACCGGAGTACAACGGGTTCAAGCTCTCGCTCGGAAAGGAGTCCGTGCACGGGCACGACATCCAGCATCTCCTCGCCCTGATTCAGCGCGGAGTCGTCCCGATCGGCCAGGGGCGCGTGCGGCACGAACAGGTCGTGGATCGCTACGTCACCGACGTGGCGCAGCGCATCGGGCCTTTGTCGCGCCGCATCAGAATGGTGTACGACTGCGGCAACGGCGCGGCGGCCGTCGTGGCGCCGCAGCTCATGCGCGCGCTGGGCGTGGATGCGACAGGTCTGTTCTGCGAGAGCGACGGCACCTTCCCCAACCATCATCCCGATCCCACGGTCCCAGAGAATCTCGAGGACCTGATCGCCGCCGTGAAGCGGGAGCGGGCGGAGATCGGCGTCGCGTTCGACGGCGACGGCGATCGCATTGGCATGGTGGACGGATCCGGCCGCATCGTATGGGGCGACCATCTCCTCATCCTGTACGCGCGTGACGTGCTCGCGCGCGTGGGGAAGGGCCAGCCCATCATCTTCGACGTGAAGTGCAGCCAGGCGCTGCCCGACGAGATCGTGAAGGCCGGCGGCAAGCCGGTGATGTGGAAGACGGGACATTCGCTCATCAAGGAGAAGATGAAGGAGACGAATGCGCCCATCGCCGGCGAGATGTCGGGCCACATGTTCTTCGGCGAGGGGTTCTACGGCCACGACGATGCCCTCTACGCCGCCGCGCGGCTGCTGCGCATCATCGCCGACTCCGGGAAGAGCGTGGCCCAGCTCCTCGCGGACGTACCGGAGTTCGTGAGCACGCCGGAGATCCGCGTGGATTGCGCCGACTCGCTCAAGTTCGACCTCGTGCAGCGCGCCGTGGACCACTACCGTGGGCTGTACGACGTGATCGACGTGGATGGCGTGCGCGTGCTGTTCGGCGACGGTTGGGGGTTGATCCGGGCGTCCAATACCCAGCCCATCATCGTCACCCGATTCGAGGCGCGCTCGACGCAGCGTCTCGCCGAGATCCGCGGCGAGATGGAAGGCTGGCTGCGCGAGCAGGGCGTCTCCGTTTGACGTGAGACAGCGGCGAGTCCTCGTCGGGACGCTGGCCGGTGCGGCGCTGCTGCTGCTGCTCGGCCGCTGGCTCTCCGCGCTCTACGCGGACTACCTCTGGTTCTCATCGCTCGGCGCTGCGGAGGTCTGGCAGGCGCGCGTCGCCGCGGCCACCGTGCTCGGGGTGTCGTCGTTCACGATCGCCGCGCTGTTCGCGTTCGTGAACCTGTACGCCGTGCGCCAGTCCGTGGTCTCGCTCGTGCTCCCGCGGCGGATCGCGAACATCGAGATCGGCGAGGAGGTACCGGGCCGATACCTCTTCTCGCTCGCCGCGGTGCTCGCCGCGCTCGTCGGCCTGGCGCTCGTGCTGCCGAGCGACACCTGGTCGCACGCGTTGCTCGCGCGCGACGGCATCCCGTTCGGCGAGACGGATCCGTACTGGGGCGCCGATCTCGGCTTCTTCGTGTACTGGCTGCCGTTCGAGACCACGTTGCACGTGTGGTCCATCCTCGTGCTGGCGGTGGTGACCGGCCTCGTGGTGGGACTCTACGCGCTCACGCCGAGCCTGCGCTGGGAGCGGGGGAGCCTGTACGTGTCCGCCTACGTGCGCCGCCACTTCACCATTCTCGGCGGCGTGCTCATGGTCGTGCTGGCGTGGAGCTACCGGCTCTCGATGTATCGGCTGCTCATGGGCGGCGCGTTCACGGCGATCGATCATCGCGTCGTCATGCCGGCGACGCTGCTGATCGCCGTCGTCACGTTATGCGCCGCGCTGGTCGTCACGTGGGCGGGGTGGTCCGGGCAGCCACGGCTCGCCTTCCTCGCCGTGAGCGTGGTGCTCGTGCTGTCCGTCGTGGCTCGTTCCATCGCACCGCTGCTCGCTCGCCGCTCGGTCGATCCCCAGGAAGCCGCGGCGCAGGAGCGGCCGTACATCGGCACGCGACTCAACTACACGCGTCGCGCCTATGGCGTCGATCGCATGCGCCCCGATACCCTCGGCGCCGGTTTCAGGAGCGCCGCGGATGCGACCTCCCGCCTGGCGGTCTGGGACGGCGCCACGCTCGCCCAGGCAGCGCAGCGTCTGCGTCGCGTGCGCGTCGTGGGCGACGGCGCCGGGTGGCAGTCGGCCGCGAACGGCGCGCTCGCCGCGCTCATCGTGGAGCACAGTAGCGAAGGCGGCAGCGAAAGCGCCGGCTCCGCCGACGCGCGCGACGTGTGGGGCATCACACGGTTCGATCCAACGATGGCCGACGATCGCGGCATGCCCGTGCGCGCCGGCGCCGGCACCCGCGTCGCCGACGAAACGCTGCTCGACGAGCCAGCCGTCTATCCGGGCGCGAGCGACAGCGTGGTGTCCGATTCGCTGCATCAGATCGCTGGAGTGGAGATGGCGTCCACTCTCTC
>JBJMNM010000355.1:0-2072 GCA_045804305.1 Gemmatimonadaceae bacterium
CGAGGCCGGCACGAAGCTCGGCGGTCCCTGGATCGCGGTGCGGTTCGACGAGCGTACCGCGTTCGTGCCCCGAGAGTACGTCACCGTGAAAATGGGCCCACGGGCGCCGGTCAGCTCCACGATGTCGCCCGCACCTGCGCCCGCTCCGGCCGCCCCCGCGCCCTCCCGCGTCGCGATGACATCCCCTCAGACCGCGCCAGCGACCGCGCCAGTGCAGGGCACGCCAGCCCCCGTCCGTGAGGCTCCGGCGCCCATGCGAGAGACTGCGCCAGCCGTCAGGGAGTCTCCGGCGCCGGTTCGTCAGGCGGGAGCACCAACACAGACCGGAGCGCGCCAGGCGGCGGCGGAAACGACCGCCCCGACTCGGGTATCCTCGGCGCCGACGCCTGCGACGCCGGTCCCTGCACGCGAGACCACGCCAGTGGAGCCGCCCTCGACGGCACCGAAGACTGCGCCGGAAAGCGGTGCACAGAACCCGAGCCGCATGTGGCGGCCCGCGTTGCCGGGGATGGTCAGCGTCGCCCTGCTGGGCTCCGTGACGCCGTACACCGTCACGACCACTGGCGAGCGGGTGCTTCACCTCTCCGGCCACGCGCTCGTGACGCTCAATATCCTGGGCTGGGGACTTTACGCGGCGCCGGAATACGGCAGTGGCGCCGGACATCGCTCCACCATGCTCGGCGGCGGTCTGCTGCGGCAAATCCTGCCTTTCGGGCCGGTGCACGTGGCCGCCCTCGCCGGCGTGACCATCTATGCCGAAGCGCCGGAAGGCGACTACTCCGCTTCGTTCGTGACACGGACGATCCGGGCCGGCTCGGCGGGAGCGCTCATCTCAGTGCCGTTCGTCGGACCGACCCGGCTTGCCTACCGCGGCCAGTACCTGAAGGGACTGGGAGCGGACGCCGACTTTCACAAGATCCGCCACGCCGTGGGCGTGCAATTCTAGGTGCGATGCGAGAGGGGGGACTCGAACCCCCATGCCTTGCGGCGCCAGATCCTAAGTCTGGTGCGTCTGCCAGTTCCGCCACTCCCGCGTGCCGAGGAAAGTAAGCCGATTGGTGAAGGCGGTAAACGGTGAGACGGTGAGACGGCAAAGGCGCACCGGACTGGGTCCGGTGTGCCTTTGCTCTGACGGTCCATCAGACTGTCATCCCACGCTCGCTTTGCTCGCTCCTGCGGGATGACACCGCGATCACCGTTCACGGTTTACCGTTTCACGACCCGACCTGCAGGGTGACCGACCGCAGCGCCGACGATCCGTCGGTCTGACCGAGGTCGTACACGAGGAAGGTGACCACGTCGCCCGCGTTGAGCTTGGACAGCACCGCGTCGAGATCGGCCGCCGACTTGAGCTCCCGCTTGAGCCCCGGATTGATCACCTGCACGAGAATCGTCTGGTCGGCGTACAGCTTCCGGTACGCCGGACCCGTGACGCTCACGTCGCTGACGATCAGCCCCTTCCGGTACGCCTCCGCCACGCGCGCCCGCGTCACGAGCTCGGGCGACACCTGCTCCACCGCGATGCCGATCTTGTCGAACCGGCGGCTCTCGGGTTGGGGATTGTTGCGCGTCGGCGCTTCCACCGAGGCCACCTGTGTCTGCGCCTCAGGCGCCTCCTTCAGCGTCACGCGGTAGCTCTTCCGCGAGCCGAAGCGCATCACGTCGAAGGTGATTGTCTCGCCCGGCTTGTGCTGCCGCACGATGCGCTGGAGCGTGCTCACACGATCGGTCGGCTTGCCATCCGCCGCCACGATCTCGTCGCCCGGCTCGATGCCGGCGCGCTTCGCCGGGCTCTCGTCCACCGGGTCGAAGCTGTAGGTCTGCACCAGCACGCCGGTAACCTCGTTCAGTCCCGCCGCCTTGGCGTCGGCCGCGGTCGCATTCTGAATCGCGACGCCGATCACCGACCGCCGCACCCGGCCGTTCGCGATCAGGTCGTCCATCACCTGCTTCGCGAGCGTGATCGGAATGGCGAAGCCGTACCCGGCGTAGAATCCCGTGCTGCTGGCGATCGCGCTGTTGATGCCGATCACCTCACCGCGGATGTTCACGAGGGGTCCACCCGAGTTGCC
>JBJMNM010000356.1:0-3568 GCA_045804305.1 Gemmatimonadaceae bacterium
CGCCGATCATGGACGGGAGCGCGGGGCCGTTCTTCGAGGCGCTGCAGGCGGCGGGCGCGCGTCAGCAGAGTGGCTGCGTGCAGGTGGGACGCCTCACGAGCCCGGTGCGCGTCACCGATGGCGAGTCGGTCTACGAGGCACATCCGGCGAGTGGGCTCGAGCTCGAGGTCTCGATCGACTTTCCGCACGCGCTGATCGGTCGGCAGACGTTCGGCGGCAAGGTGACGACGCCCTTCTTTGCCCGGGAGCTGGCCTTCGCGCGAACGTTCGGGTTCGTGCACGAGGTGGAGCCTCTCCGGGCGCGCGGGTTGATCAGGGGTGCGTCGACCCAGAATGCCGTGGTGCTGGACGAGGACGGCGTCGTGGAGAACATGTTGCGCTCGCCGGACGAGTTCGTACGACATAAGATGATGGACTGCGTAGGAGATCTCGCGCTCGCCGGTGTGCGCCTTCAGGCCCGCATCGTCGCGCACAAACCCAGTCATCGCGGCACCGTGTTGTTCGTGCGCGCGCTGCAGGCGTCGATGGCTCAGGAGAGTCAGGTGCTCGGAATCGAAGAAATCATGAAGGTGCTGCCCCACCGGTATCCGTTCCTGCTCGTGGACCGGGTGATCGAGATCGATCCGCAGAAGCGGATCGTCGGGATCAAGAACGTCACGATCAACGAGCCCTTCTTTCAGGGACATTTTCCCGGGCACCCGATCATGCCGGGCGTGCTGATCGTGGAGGCGATGGCGCAGGTGGGGGGGATGCTGCTCATGGGCGGCATCACCGACCCGGGCAACAAGGTGGTGTACTTCACCTCGCTCAACAACGTGAAGTGGCGGCGGCCGGTGAAGCCGGGCGATCAGCTCCGCTTCGAGCTCGAGCTGCTGCAGGTGCGTGGAATGATGGCCAAGATGCACGGCGTCGCGAAGGTGGACGGCGAGGTGGTGTGCGAGGCGGAGATGGGCGCGATGGTGCGCGACAAGTGAGCGCGCGCATTCACCCGTCGGCGATCATCAGTCCCGACGCCCAGATCGCGGAGGACGTCGAGATCGGGCCGTGGGCGATCGTCGGGGAGGGCTGCACGATCGGCGCGGGCTCGGTGATCGCCGCGCGTGCCACGCTCGAGCGCAACGTGATTCTCGGCTCCAATGTGAAAGTGGGCATCGGCACCGTGCTCGGCGGGGATCCGCAGGACCTCAAGTTCAAGGGCGAGCACACGACGGTGGAGATCGGGGACGACACGACGATCCGCGAATACACCACGATCAATCGCGGCACCACGCACTCGTTCAAGACCTCGGTGGGGAAGAACAGCTTCATCATGTCGTACGTGCACCTGGCGCACGACTGCCATGTGGGCGACGGCGTGATTCTCGTGAACAGCGTGCAGTTGGCGGGGCATGTGACCGTCGGCGACAAGGCGATCATCGCCGGCCAGAGCGCGGCGCACCAGTTCGTGAAGATCGGCCAGTACTCGTTCGTGGGCGGCTGCTCGCGCATCTCGCAGGACGTGCCGCCATACGTGAAGGCCGTGGGGAATCCGATCAAGCTGTACGGCCTGAACAGCGTCGGCCTCCAGCGCAACAACTTTCCGGAGGAAGTGGTGCGGGAGCTCAAGCGGGCCTATCGCATCTTCTTCCGGTCGGAGCTCAACGTGACGCAGGCCAAGGAGCGCGCCGCCGCGGAGCTGCAGCCCTACCCCGAGGTGCTCGAGCTGCTCCGATTCGTCGAGGAGAGCGGGCGCGGAGTCGTCGTCTGAGCGCGCGCGTGAGCACCGGCGTGATCGGCGCCGGGGGACTGGGACAGCACCACATCCGCATCCTCCGCGACATGCAGGGGCCGGACTTCGCGGGCTTCTACGAGTCGCGGCCGGAGCGCGCGGCGCAGGTCGCCACGGAGCTGGGCGTTCGCGCCTTCGAGAGTCTCGATGCGCTCCTCGACGTGGTGGACGCGGTCACGATCGTGGTGCCCACGCCCGCGCACTTCGAGGTGGCGCAGCAGGTTCTCGTGCGCGGCATTCATGCGCTGATCGAGAAGCCGATCGCCACGACGCTCGAGCAGGCCGACGCCATGCTGCGGCTCGCGTCGGAACACGGCGCGCTCGTGCAGACGGGCCACGTGGAGCGCTTCAACCGCGCCATCCGCGCCGCCCTGCCGCACGTGCACGCGCCGCTGTTCATCGAGAGCAATCGACTCGCGACGTTCAATCCCCGCGGCTCCGACGTGGCCGTCGTGCTGGATCTCATGATCCACGACATCGACCTGGTGCACACGCTCGTCGGCAGCGCGGTGTCGTCGGTGCTCGCGGTGGGATTTCCCGTCATCACGCCGTTCGTGGACATGGCGAACGCGCGGCTCTCATTCGAGTCGGGCGCCGTGGCGAACATCACCGCGAGCCGCATGGCACGCGAGCGCACGCGCAAGGTGCGCCTGTTCCAGCCGAACGAATACATGTCGCTCGATCTGGCGGCGGGAACAGGAGAGCTGCTCCGGCTGCGCGACGACGTGAACTTCACCGAGCTCGCCGCGGCTCCGATCGCGCTGGAGCAGGTGGTGGAGCGGGTCTCGCTCACGGCGGAGGAGGGGGAGCCCCTGCGGCTCGAGTTCGAGAGCTTCCTCGCCGCCGTTCGTGGCGAGGCGCCCGTGGCCGTGACGGGCCAGGAGGGACGCGAGGCGCTCGCGGTCGCGCTCCAGATCGAGCACGACATCAAACAGTCGCTGCGCTCGCTCGCTGGCGGCGGGCCGCGGTATGCCCGTGCGTGAGATCCTGTTCGTCGCCGGCGAAGCGTCCGGCGACCTCCATGCGGCCGGCGTGGCGCGTGCCCTGACGGCAAGCGGCGCACCCTTCGCGCTCACCGGCATCGGCGGCGACGAGATGCGCGCCGCCGGCGTGACGCTCATCGAGCATGCCGAGAAGCTGGCCGTGATGGGCTTCGCCGAAGTGCTCAAGCACGTGCCGAAGCACTGGATGCTGCTGCGAGAGCTCAAGGCGCGCATCCGAAGTGGACGCGTGGCGCTGGTGGTGCTGATCGACTATCCCGGGTTCAACATGAAGGTCGCGGCCGCCGCAGCCGAAGCGGGCGTGCCCGTGCTGTACTACATCACGCCACAGGTCTGGGCGTGGGGTGCCAAGCGGCTCGCCGAGCTTTCACGCACGATCACCAGGGCCGCGGTGATCCTCCCGTTCGAGGAGGAGCTGCTGCGCGCGCACGGCATCGACGCCACCTTCGTGGGGCATCCGCTGCTCGATCGGGCGCGGTTGCTGCCCGACCGTGCGGCCGCGCGCGCCGCGGTTGGTGTCGGTCCCGGCGATCGGCTGCTCGCGCTCTTTCCGGGCAGCCGCGCGCAGGAGATCGCGCGCCATCTCGATCCATTCGTGGCCACGGCGCTCGAGCTTCAGGGCCGCGACCCCGCGCTCAAGGTGATCGTGAGCGCGGCACCGCACGTCACGATCCCGGCGGAGCGATGTCCCTTTCCGCTCGTGCATGCGGCCTCGTTCAACGTGCTCCGCGCCGCCGACGCAGCGATGTGCAAGAGCGGCACGACCACCCTCGAGGCGGCGGTCGCGCTGTGTCCCCTC
>JBJMNM010000357.1:0-3769 GCA_045804305.1 Gemmatimonadaceae bacterium
ATCGGCGATCTGAACACGCCGGCGGGCGACAACAGTCAGCTCTTCTCGCCGAGCACCGGCTTTCCGGCGATCACGGTACCGATGGGCTACACGCGCGGAACGCTCCCGGCGGGGATGACGCTGTTCGGTCGCGCGTGGAGCGAGCCGGTGTTGTTCGGGCTGGCGTACGCGTACGAGCAGGCGACGAAGCACCGCCGACCGCCGGCGTCGGCGCCGCCGCTGCGATAGCCGAGCGCCCACGACGGGCCGAGCAAACCCGAAGCGCGCGACGAACGGCCGCTTACAAACCGCAGAGAGCCTGAGAACGGCGAATAATAAACCACAGAGGACACAGAGAGCACAGAGGAATTGCCAAGCGCCAACGCCTGTGCTCTCCGTGGCTTATTCAATGCCGTTCTCTGTGTCCCCTGTGTCCTCTGTGGTTTATTCAATGCTGTTCTCTCTGTGTCTCTGTGGTTTGTTCAATGCTGTCCTCTGCGCCCTCCATGGCCCTCAGGACGCCTTTCGCCGCCTCGACCGCCGCTGAGCCCCGTCACCCAGGCATTGCCTCGTCGTCCTCCCGCGCCCACATTCGGCCACCACGCGTCGAGCCCCTGTCGCCCCACCGGAGAGACCATGACGCCCGACATCAACCGCCGGAACTTCCTCGCCACCCTCGGCCTCACCGCCGCGTCGCTCGCCTGCGCGCAAGCCGTCGGCTCGTCTCCCGCGGCGGCCGTCGCCGGCACGAGAAGACTGAGCCGCACGGGTCTCCAGCTCTACAGCCTGCGCGACGACGCCAAGGTGGACCTCGAGCGCACGCTCGCCAACATCGCGGCGGCCGGCTACAACGACGTCGAGATGCTCGGGTCGTTCCGCAACTTCGGCATGCCGCCGGCCCAGCTGCGCGCGGTGCTCGACCGCAACGGCTTGCGCGCTCCGTCCACGCACGTGGGCGGCCAGGCGCTCGACGACCTCGATCACCAGCTCGACGAGGCGCAGACGCTCGGCCACGAGTACATCATCGTCGCCAGCCTGCCCATCCGCGGCACTCCGACGCTCGACGACTACCGGCGCTGGGCCGACCGCCTGAACCAGGCGGGCCAGCGCACGCGGGCGCGCAACGTGTGGATCGGATTCCACAACCACGCCAACGACTTCACGCTCGTCGACGGGCAGGTTCCCTACGATCTCCTCGTCGAGCGCACCGACCCGTCGGTCGTGCGGATGCAGCTCGACACCGGAAATCTCGCCGAGGCGGGCCGCGATCCGATGGAGTACCTGCGGCGGTTCGGGTCGCGGTACTGGTCGTTCCACATCAAGGACGTCCCGAAGCTCGGCGCCCCGAACGACACGGACCTCGGCACCGGTGCGCTCGACTTCAGGCGCATCCTCGCGAGCATCGACAACATCGATCGCAAGTTGGTGTTCGTCGAGCAGGAGACCTATCCCACCGGCACGCCGCTGGAGAGCGTGCGCCGCGATCACGCCTACCTGTCGGCGCTGACATTCTGACCGCCGGCTGGATGCGAACGCGGTCGTTCGCGCGCTCCTCGATCGCCCTGCTCATCCTTGCCGCCGCCTGCGGCAGGGGTGAGCGGCCCCTGTTCGAGCTGCTGCGCCCGAACGAGACGGGGATCACCTTCGCCAACACGATCACGCCGCACGACTCGGTGAACGTCCAGTCGGACGTCTACCTGTACAACGGTGCGGGCGTAGCCGTCGGCGACGTCGACAACGACGGCCTCCCCGACATCTTCTTCGCCGGCAACCAGGTCTCGAGCCGCCTCTACCGGAACAAGGGCGGGATGCGGTTCGAGGACGTCACCGAGCGCGCCGGGCTGAAGACGACGCGGTGGGCGACCGGCGCCACGATGGTGGACATCGACGGCGACGGGAAGCTGGACATCTACGTATCCGTGTCCGGCCCTGCCTGGTCGAAGCCGGAAGAGCGCGCGAACCTGCTGTTCGTGAACAACGGGAACGGCACGTTCAGGGAAGCCGCGGTGCAGTACGGTGTTGCCGACACGGGGTTCACGACGCACGCCGCGTTCCTCGACTACGACGGCGACGGCTGCCTCGACCTCTTCCTGCTCGAGAACTCGCCGCACGATTTCAATCGCAACGTGGCGGCGCCCAACGGCATGAGCGCCAGACAGCCGGGCAGCTACAACCAGCTCTACCACAACGACTGTCACGGAAAGTTCACGAACGTGTCGGAGCATGCGGGGATGATGCGCGATGCCGGCTTCGGGCTCGGTGTCGTCGTCGCCGACTTCAATCGCGACGGCCGGCCGGACATCTACGTCTCCAACGACGCCGCGCCGAACGACGTCCTGTACGTGAACAACGGCGACGGCACCTTCACCAACAAGGCGGGCCGCTGGCTCAAGCACGCGAGCGTGGCCGGCATGGGCGTGGACGCCGCCGACTTCAACAACGACGGGTGGACGGACATCCTCCAGGCGGACATGATGCCGAGTGCCCTGGCTCGGCGAAAGCGCATGAGCGGCAACCTGACGTACGCCGATCTTCTCGACGCGCGCCGCCGCGGCATCCGCGACGACTATTCGGCGAACTCGCTGCAGTTGAGCAACGGCGTCACTCCCGAGGGCGACGTGGTGTTCAGCGAGATCGGCCGGCTCGCCGGCGTGTCGCACACGGACTGGAGCTGGAGCACCCTCTTCGCCGACTTCGACAACGACGGCTACAAGGACATCTTCATCAGCAACGGCTATCCCAAGGCCGTGAACGATCTGGATTACGTATACGGCGTGCTCACGGCGCGGCGCCGCGGCGCCCTCGATGAGGCGAACAAGCTCCTCGACCGGCTGCCCGCGTACGAGGAGACCAGCTACTTCTTCCGCAACACGGGCAACCTGGCGTTCGAGGACAGGTCGAAGGCGTGGGGAGTGAAGCAGCCGGGCTTCTCGTACGGTGCGGCGTACGCGGACCTCGACAACGACGGCAAGCTCGATCTCGTCGTGAACAACATCAATGGGCCGGCGTTCGTCTATCACAACGTCCAGCGCGCCGACGACGCACATCACTACCTCACCGTCCGGCTCGATGGCGACACACCCAACCGGCGCGGCATCGGCGCGACACTGATCCTCACCGCGGGCGGGCAGACGCAGTACCTCTACCAGTCGCCCGCGCGCGGATTCATGTCCACGGTCGACGACCGCCTCCACTTCGGGCTCGGTCGCGCGATGCGCGTGGACAGCCTCGAGGTGGTGTGGCCGGATGGGCGGCGGCAGGTGCTCACCGGCCTCGGCGTGGATCGGCTGCTGGTCGTGCGTCAGGTCGAGGCGACGGCAGTGCAGGTCCTTCGCAGCGAAGGACCTGCACCTCTCATCCAGCGCAGCGCAGGGCCGGCGTACGTGCAGCGCATCAACGCCCTCGTCGACTACGGCGTGCAGCCCCTGCTGCCCTACATGATCTCGCGGCACGGGCCGGCGCTGGCCGTGGCCGACGTCAACGGCGACGGCCTCGACGACGTGTTCGTCGGCGGCGGAAACGGCGTGCCGGGCAAGCTGTTCGTCCAGCGGAAGGACGGCACCTTCACGGAGTCCGTGCAGGGACAGCCGTGGGCCGCCGACACCGCCTACGACGACTGGGGCGCGCTGTTCTTCGACGCGAACGGCGACGGACGCGCCGATCTCTACGTGGCGAGCGGCGGATATCAGCTCGCGCCGAGCTCCCCGAAGCTCCAGGACCGCCTGTACATCAATCAGGGGCAGAGACGGTTCACGCGTGCCGCCGGTGCGCTGCCCGCGATGCTCACCAG
>JBJMNM010000358.1:0-2479 GCA_045804305.1 Gemmatimonadaceae bacterium
CAAGGGTGTGGAGCTCCAGCTCACCGGCACGCCGGTGCGGCTCTCCAACAGCTTCTCGTGGGACATCACGGCGAACTACGCGCACAACAGGAATCGCGTCGACGCGCTGTACGGAGACCTGACGTCGTACCTGGTCGGCTCGCGCTTCTTCTCGACCCGTATCGAGGCCCGGCTCGGTCAGCCGTACGGCTCCATCACCGGCCACCCGGCGCTGCGCGATGACCAGGGCCGACTGATCCTCGACGAGACCGGCCTGCCGCAGGCGGCGCCGACGGCGATCATCGGCAACATCCAGCCCGACTGGACGGGCGGCCTGATCAACCACTTCCGCTACAGGAACTTCGACTTCTCGGCGCAGGTCGACGCCAGGATGGGCGGCCAGCTCTGGAGCGCGACGAACCGGTTCGGCACGTACTCCGGGATCCTCGCCTCCACGCTGCAGGGTCGCGAAATCAGCGTCACGGAGCCGGGCATCGACATCGCGGGCGTGGATGGCAATGGCAATCCGATCACCTCGCACGTCACCGCCGAGGATTACTTCAAGACCATCGATGGGATCGAGGAATACTTCGTGTTCGACGCCAGCTACGTGAAGCTGCGCGAGCTGCGGCTCGGTTGGAACGTGCCCGAGTCGCTCACTCGCCGGCTCTCCGGCTACAAGGTCGGCCTCGCCCTGGTGGGTCGCAACCTGTGGACGCACAGCAATGCGCCGAACATCGATCCGGAGACGGCGTTCAGCGCCGGCAACTCGCAGGGCATCGAGTTCGGGCAGCTGCCCGCGACGCGGAGCTTTGGCATTCAGCTCAACGTCACCCCGTAAGCAACCCGTCGACGAGCAAACACAACGATGTCAACACATAGAATTCTGCTTGGCGCGGCTGTCGTGGCGCTGACCGCGACAGCGGTGGCGTGCAACACCGACAAGCTCACCGATCTGAACAACAATCCGAATGCGCCGACCCAGGTGCAGGCGGAGCAGCTCTTCACCGATGGCGCCACGCAGGCCATGTTCTACCTGCGCGGCTCCAGCTTCGAGCACGGGCTCAACGCGCTCTGGGTGCAGCATTACGCCGAGGTCCAGTATCCCGAAGCGGATCAGAACAAGCCGCGCGCGGCGACGATCGAGGGCCTCTGGAACACGCTGTACGCCATTCCGCTCGAGGATCTGCAGGCCGCCATCACCAAGGGCGCGGATCGCCCGGGCATCTGGGGGCCGGCCCTCGTGATGCGCTCGGCGGTGTTCCAGGAGATCACCGATCTCTGGGGTGACATTCCCTATACCGACGCGCTGCGCGGTGACGCGGGTTCCGCGGCGGTCCTGTCGCCGAAGTACGATCCGCAGTCGGTGGTCTACGACAGTCTGTTCAAGGCCCTCACCTCGGCGGCAACGGCGCTCAAGACGGCGCCGAACTCCTACGGCGGTGCGGACCCGGTCTACAGCGGGGATCCGGCGAAGTGGGCGAAGCTCGCCAACTCGCTGCGCCTCCGGCTGGCCATGCGCCTCTCCAAGGTGGATCCGGCGCGTGGAAAGACCGAGCTCCTGGCAGCATTGGCCGCTGGCCCGATGACCAGCAATGCGGACAATGCGGCCGTCGTCTGGCCGGGCGGCGTCAACACCAATCCGCTCTATCAGAACTGGATCGACCTTGGCGGCGGCACGCGCGACGACCAGCGCCTGTCGAAGACGTTCGTCGACACGCTCAACCTGACGAACGATCCGCGCATCGCGGTCTATGCGCAGCCCACGGATTCCTCGCAGGCGTGTCCCACGCCGGGATGCTATCCGGAGTTCGTTGGGGCGCCGAACGGCGTGCTGGCCAATTCCATCCCGCTGCCGACGGCCTCGCGGCCGGGCGAGATCATCCGCGAAGCCACCTCGCCGAGCGACATCATGCGCTATGATGAGGTGCTGTTCATCCGGGCCGAGGCCGCGCAGCTCGGCTGGACGACGGAGAACGCAGCCACGCTCTACACGCAGGCCATCACGGCCTCCATGCAGCGCTGGGGCGTGAGTGCCGGGGACATCGCGGCGTACCTCGCGCAGCCCGCCGTCGTGTACAACCCGGCGATCGGCCTCAAGCAGATCGCCTACCAGAAGTGGGTCGCGCTCTTCAATGAGGAGATCGAGGCCTACTCCGAGTGGCGTCGCTCGGGCGTGCCGGTGCTCACGCCGGGGCCCAAGGCCGCGTTCAATACCGTGCCTCGTCGTCTGACGTACCCCGACCTCGAGAATTCGCTGAACAAGGCGAACGTCACCGCGGCAACCACTGCGCAAGGTGGCGCGGCGCTGACGAATCGGGTGTGGTGGGACAAGCCGTAATCCGAACCGATCGACCAGAACGAACACGCCCCCGCGAGGAGCAATTCCTCGCGGGGGCGTGGTACGTCAACAGCCGTCAGGGTCGTCCTTCGCTCGCTACGGCATCCTCAGGATGGCGGGGGCTCAGCGTCGCTCCGTACGGAGCCCCTCCACGTTGAC
>JBJMNM010000359.1:0-3161 GCA_045804305.1 Gemmatimonadaceae bacterium
CCGCTCCGCGAGGTGCTCCCGTACTTCGAGAAGCCGTCGCAAAACCAGATCGGCGAGCTGCTGTTCAAGACGCTGGCACTCTCCAAGACAGGCGTCGGCACGGCCGACAGCGCGCAACAGGTGGTGAGCCGCCAACTCCTCGCGTGGGGCGCCGCGCCGGACGGTTTCGCCGTGCGTGACGGCAGCGGCCTGTCACGCCACGACTTCGTGAGCCCTCGCACGATCGTGCGCGTGCTGGACGCGATGCGCCGTTCCCCCGACTTCAAGCTGTTCTACGATGCCCTGCCCATCGCCGGAGTGGACGGCACGATCAAGAATCGCATGAAAGGCACGCCGGCCGCGGGCAACCTGCACGCAAAGACCGGCACGCTGGACAAGGTGCGGTCCCTCTCCGGCTACGTGACCACGGCCGATGGCCGTCTCCTGCTCTTCAGCGCCCTGAACAACAACTACACGGTGCCCACGCGACGAGTCGACCAGGTGACCGACGCGCTGAGCAGCCGACTCGCCACGCTGCGGCTCGATCAGCAATGACCGTCACGCGGCTCGACGTGCGTGAGGCGAGCACGCACATGCTCGCCGGGCTCGAGCCACTCGCCGCCGAGGAGATTCCGTTGGCGCACGCCCTCGGGCGTGTGCTGGCGCGCGATGTCGTTTCGCCCGTGTCGCTGCCGCCGTGGGACAACGCGAGCATGGACGGATTCGCCGTTCGTGCCAGCGACGCGCGCGGCGCATCGCCGCTGTCGCCGGTACGCCTGCGCGTGATGGAGACGATCGCCGCGGGCCGGCATGCCACGCGAGCGGTCGCCGCGGGCGAGGCGGCCCGCATCATGACCGGCGCGCCCATTCCCGCCGGCGCCGACTCCGTCGTGCGGGTGGAGGATACCGACGCGGGCACGAGCGAGGTGATGATTCGCGACGATCGCGACGTGACGCGTAACATCCGGCAGCGCGGCGAGGACGTGCGCGCCGGCGCGGTGGTGATGCGCGCCGGCACGCTGATCGCTCCCGCGCACGTCGGCGTGCTGTCGTCGGTCGGATGTGCCAAGCCGACGGTGTACCGGCGGCCACGCGTCGCGGTGCTCGCAACGGGTGACGAGCTGGTGCCCGTGGAGGAGTTCTCTCGCGTTCTCGCAGGGGACCGGATCGTTTCATCGAACAGCTACGCCCTGGAGGCAGCCGTGACGGCCGCCGGTGGCGAAGCGGTGTCGCTCGGCATCGCGCCCGATGACCGCGACGGTCTGGCCGAACGGTTACGCGGTGCCCGTGGCTGCGATATGCTGCTCACGTCGGGAGGCGTGTCGGTCGGGGACTTCGACTACACGCGCGAGGTCGTCGCGGCGCTCGGGGGCACGCTCTCACTCTGGCGCGTCCGCATGCGGCCTGGTGCGCCGATCGGGTTCGGGACGCTGTTCGGCCTGCCGTGGCTCGGCTTGCCGGGGAATCCCGTTTCATCGCTGGTGACCTTCGAGCTGTTCGGACGGCCGCTGCTGCGCACGCTCGGCGGCTTCCGCAGGCCGCATCGCCGCACGGTTCCGGTGACGCTCGATGAGTCGATCCAGCTTGGCGCGCCGCTGACCCACTTTCTGCGCGTCATGCTGTCCACCGGCGACGATGGTGCGCTGCATGCGCGACTCACCGGCGCGCAGAGCAGCGGTATGCTCACGTCGATGTCGTCGGCGGATGCGCTGCTCATCGTGCCGCCGGAACCGCTGCAGGTGCCCGCCGGCGCGACGCTCCGCGCAATGCCGCTCGACGGAGATCCCGGCGGCGACGAGCGCTTTCCGGTATGACGCCGCGATCCGCGCCGCCCGACTTCGACCGCGTGGCGCTCCGCCGCGACCTGGAGCGCCGCTTCCGCACGGCCACGCGCACCGTGGAGATCGGCGGCCGCGAGGTGGAGCTCCTCAGCCCGGCGAACGCGGATGACCTGATCAGCGAGGACGACTACGTGAAGGACGAGCGGCTGCCCTACTGGGCCGACCTCTGGCCCTCCGCTCAGATCCTCGCCGCCGAGGTGCGTACCATGCGCCTCGCGGGGCAGCGCGTGCTCGAGCTGGGCTGCGGCCTCGGGCTCGTGGCGATCAGCGCGGCCATGGCCGGCGCCGACGTGACGGCCACGGACTATTACGACGACGCCATTCTCTTCGCGACGCTGAACGTGGCCGAGGCGACCGGAAAGACGATCACCGCGAGAATGGTCGATTGGTCGGCCATGCCACCAGATCTCGGCCGGTTCGACGTGGTGCTCACGTCCGACGTGTTGTACGAGCCGCGCTACGCCGTCCTCGTGGCCGACGCGATCGCCGCCACGCTCGTGCGGGGCGGCGAGGCGATCGTCGCGGATCCTGGCCGGATCGCGTGCGAGAATTTCCTCAGCGAGTGCCGCGCGCGTGGCCTGGTGGTCAGCGAAGCCGATCGTCGCCCATACGAGGCGGGCGAGATCAGGCAGACGATCACGCTGTATCGGCTGCGGTGGGGAACGGAGTAGGACAAGCTGCGCTCAGGACGACAGGAGCTGCCCCGCCACCACCTCGGAGATGTCGAGCACCGGCACGTCCGATCCGTTGGCCTTCACGCCGTCCGTCATCATCGTCATGCAGAACGGGCACGCGACGGCGATCGTGTCGGCGCCCGTTGCGAGAAGCTCCTCGGTGCGCTCGGCGTTGATCCGCTTTCCCGTGCGCTCCTCCATGAACATGCGCCCTCCGCCCGCACCACAGCAGAGGCCGCGGTCCTTCGTGCGCGGAGGCTCCACGAGAGTGATCACCGGCAGCGCGCGCTTCATCGCCTCGCGCGGCGCATCGTACACGTCGTTGTAGCGGCCGAGGTAGCAGCTGTCGTGGTAGGCAACGGTGAGCTTCTGCCCCTCGGCTGTCTTGAGCGGGACGCGCCCTTCCTGGAGCAGGCGCTCGATGTACGTCGAGTGGTGGATCACCTCGTAGTTCCCTCCGAGCTGCGGGAACTCGTTGCCGATCTGGTGAAAGCAGTGCGGGCAGTGCGTGACGATCGTCGCGACCTCGTACCGGTCGAGCGTCTCGATCGTGCCCTTCGCGAGCATCTGGTAGAGGTACTCGTTCCCCATCCGCCGCGCCGGATCGCCGTGGCAGCTCTCCTCCTGGCCGAGAATCGCGAACCTGATCCCGCACGCCTGCATGATC
>JBJMNM010000360.1:0-3918 GCA_045804305.1 Gemmatimonadaceae bacterium
CCGTCATCTCAATGTTCGAGCGATTTGGCCGCATCGCCTTCGACGACCTGCAGGGCAAGCGAAGCTGGATCGGCCCACTCGCGTATGCGCAGTCGAAGCTCGCCAACGTGATGTTCACCTTCGAGCTCGCGGCGCGCCTCGTCGGCTCCGGCATCACCGCGAACTGCGTCGACCCGGGCTTGGTGGCGACGGACCTCATGCGCGAGCACGTGCTCTTCCGTCCCCGATGGTTGAAGGCCGTGTGGGGACGCGTGCTCTCTACCCCCGAGCGTGGAGCACGCTCCGCGATCTATGCCGCCTCCGCGCCCGAGCTCGAGACGGTCACGGCCCAATGCTTCGATCGGCGCGGCCGCCCCATGCGCACGTCGCGACGCTCTCGGAACGCCGCGCTGCACGAGCGACTGTGGACGATGAGCGCGGAGATGACCGGAACGGCTCCGGATTGGCCGCGGCGAGTGGAGACCCGAATCTGAACGGCCACTGAAGTACTTCGTACGGAGTACTCGAGTACCGGGACTGGCATACGAGCCCCACGAATGCACGGTGAGCGCTCGACCTGACTGAGTTCCGAAGAGACGGTACCGAGTACCATGTACCAAGTACTGCAGTGACTGACCCTGAGACCGCGCCCGCCGTGCATTCGTCAGGGCAGCTTTAGGTCTCGCTACTCGAGTACTCCGTACCGAGTACTTCAGTGGCAGTTACGGAAAGTGCATCCCGCCGCAGCGGCCATTACTATTCTGCCACCCATGATCCAGTCCACCAGCGTCAACTTCGGCGACAGGCTGCAGGCGAGCTTTGCCCAGGTGTTCGGCGACTTCGTGCCGGCGATGCTCGGCGCCCTCGTCATCCTGTTCGCCGGCTATTTGCTGGCAAAGGTCCTCGAGAAGCTCACGGAGCGGTTCCTCCGACGGATTCGGCTGAATCGGATGCTGGAGCGCGGCGGCGTCATGCAGGCCGTCGAGCGCTCTGGGTCCCATCTGAACCCCATTCGCGTCCTCACGAACCTCGTCTTCTGGCTCGTGATGTTCGCCGTCATCCTCGTCGCGGCGAACGCGCTCGGCCTCGAGTCGCTGGCGAACGTCTTCGAGGAGCTCGTGAGCTACATCCCGAGCGTGATCGCGGCGATCGTGATCATCCTCGTCGGGATCGTGCTCGGCGGGTTCGTCGGTGGGTTGATCGCGGCCTCGGCGGGCGCGTTGCACGGCGGTCGCGCGCTGGCGCGAGTGGGCCGCGGCGGCGTGATCCTCCTTGCCATCTTCATGGCGTTGCAGGAGCTTGGCATCGCGACGGACATCGTCACGACCGCGTTCGCCATTCTGTTCGGCGCGATCGCGTTGGCGATGGCGTTGTCGTTCGGTCTCGGCAATCGCGATCTCGCCGGGCAGATCACGCGCGAGTGGTACGAGCAGTACCGGAAGGAGCGCGAGCAGGCCGAAGCACGGGAGCGCGAGCTCGCGGCGCGCGAAGAGGCCGAGATGGAGAGCGAGTTCCCGGAGCGACGCCCGAGCGAGATGCAGGGGAGCGAGTAGCGCAGACTGGCCACCCAACCGACCACACACGCCGCAGCGAGACCTCCGCAGAGTGGATTGTCCTCGCGAGCGTCCGCGGGACTATACGGTGACTGGCAACCCCACCCCGGCCGGCTGCTCGTTCGAAGGTCGCGGTAGCGCGACCAAGCTCGTTCGGGGCCACATGAGCGCGACCGAGCTCAATGAGATTGGCACGACCATCATGCGCACCATGAAAGAGGTGTGCATGAACGTGTGATTCGGCAGTATGAGCACCCATACAGCAGGAAGCAGCGTGAGGCCGACGAGGAAGAGCACGTCGCGGCCCTCGACCGTACGCCGTTGTCGCCACCCGTGAGCGACGGCCGACAGCAAGGCCAGCGCGAGAACCGCGGCCAGCAGCTTCCCGGCGAAGTAGTTCCAGTCGGTCAGGACGTGCATGTGGTGAACCAGCTCGATATAGGGCAGGAAAACCCCGGGGATCCCGTTCCGCGGTGCTGGCATCCCGGCGTAGGCGCCTAGCTTCCGCGCGAAGACCGCTCCGGCTTGCGGTTCCGCGAACAGAGCGGCGAGCACCTGTTTGACGGCGACCGTGATCACTCCCCCGATCGCGAACGCGCCGAGTGCGGCGACGGAGCGCAGGCGCGCGTCGAGGGCGCCGGGCTGCGACTCGTCCCGTGCCGTCGCGAGCACCAGTGCGGCGAGCCAGGCTGCGGCGATCGGCAGCTGTCCGGTGAGCATCTCGAAGAAGACCACGACGGCGCCGAAACCCGCGGAGTAGGGAAGCAACGTGCCGAGGTCTGCGGTGATGGTCGGCCGAAGAATCAGGATGGCAAGCGCGAGCAGGAGGACCGCGTCTCCCGGTCCATGGGTGAGGCTCGGGGAGAAATGCGGGGCAGCCCAGAACAGCGATCGCGAGCGGTTCGCCGCGTGTATTTCGCAGCGCGAAGCGCGGCGCCGGAGAGCAGTGCGATCGCCGCGTAGACCGCAAACAGTAGCAATCGACGAAGGTTCACCAACTCCATTCCCTGCAGCGCGAGCGCCGTGGGAACCATGTAGCCATGCCAGTATCGCGCGTAGCGAAAGGAGGCCATCGAATCTCGGCTGGCTCCTCCGACCGCAATGGCGTGGAGCGCTCCGCACGAGAAATTCCCATCGACATCCGCTCGAAGGAAGGCCATGCGCGGCGCCAGGCTCTGCGCGACTCGCGACGCGAACGCCGTGGAAATGCGCATGGCAACTCGATCAGGATCAGGGGGCGCGGCGATTACCAGAACGACGAAGAGCACGTTGGCGATCGCAATGACGCCAAGCGTCCGCGCGATCGTGTGAGCGGCGAGGATCCTTCTCATCGGAGGCTGCGTTCGGGTACGCGTCACAAGGCGAGCTCGGCAATATCGCGCCCGGTCCTAATGATGAGCCAGCTTGGCTGCCCGACGCTGCGCCGTGGAAGGGGAATTCGTGCGATTGGGCGGTCCCGAAAACGCCCCGAACACCCGGCGGCCGGCCACCTTAGAACGGGCAGCCGATGTGGTCCTCTAATTCGTTGAGCCGCATAGAGTTACGGAACGGCCAAGCCCTTGATTTTTCGCCTCCGCTCGGCTAACTTACACAGTCTGCATCATCAGCTTCCACGCCTCGTCGAGACGTAGTTCCTCCATGACTGCTCCGAACAATCGCGAACGCATTCTTCCGCGCCTGATCGACGAAGAGATCAGGGAGTCGTTCATCAACTACTCGATGAGCGTGATCGTGTCGCGCGCACTGCCCGACGTGCGCGACGGCCTCAAGCCGGTGCACCGGCGCGTCCTGTACGCGATGAACGAGCTCGGACTGGTTCCGGGCCGCCCGTTCAAGAAGTGCGCGACGGTCGTCGGTGACGTGCTCGGCAAGTATCACCCGCACGGCGATCAGAGCGTGTACGATGCGCTCGTGCGCATGGTGCAGGATTTCTCCCTGCGCTATCCGCTCGTGGATGGGCAGGGAAACTTCGGCTCCGTCGAAGGCGATCCGGCCGCAGCCTATCGCTACACCGAGGCCAAGCTCTCGCCGATCGCGATGGAGCTACTGGCCGATCTCGACAAGAACACCGTCGACTTCGTCCCCAACTTCGACGATCGGCTCGAGGAGCCCGGCGTCATGCCGGCGGGGATGCCCAACCTCATCGTCAACGGCTCGTCGGGCATCGCGGTCGGCATGGCGACGAACATCCCGCCGCACAACCTGCGTGAGACGATCAACGCCATCGTCCACCTGATCGACCATCCCGAGGCGACCCCGGGCGACATCCGTAAGTTCATCAAGGGCCCCGACTTCCCGACTGGCGGCTACATCTACGGGCGCGAGGGCATCAAGGACTACCAGGAGACGGGACGCGGCCGGATCGTCGTGCGCGCGCGCGCGGTGA
>JBJMNM010000361.1:0-2913 GCA_045804305.1 Gemmatimonadaceae bacterium
CGAAGGTGACGCTGATGGCCGATCCCGGCGATGCGTCGTCGGATGGCGAGGTGCGAACGACGCGCAGCGCGGCTCCGGACTGCGCGTGGGCGCGCGAGGCTACGGCGAGTGCAACGAGCAGCAGCGAGGAGCGAGCGTAGCGCATGGTAGTGATCCGCCGGAGGGTGTTCGAGGCCGATCCTCAATGACGAATGAGATGGCATCGGGAGCACATCGGGCAGATAGCCTTCTTCCGCGGGAAAAACTGCGGCAGCCAGTTCAACGGCTGGAACGCAGAGGACGCGGAGGAACTGAGAGGACGCGGAAGACTGCCGACCCCCGCTCGGGCCGGCCCCACGAGACCCTCGGGAGGAAGCGGATCACAACGAATCGGCCGGATCGCCTCCGTGCAAGACCAATCCTCCCATGCCCTCCGGCTCGTGATGGCGCCCGTGGCGCACTCCGCTGTCTCCCGCGCCGTCAAAAGCAGTTCGTGCTCTGGTGCGCGGCATCGCGGAACACACGGAATCGATGCGCCGACCCGAGCTAATCCGCTTCCTCCCGACGGTCTCGAGAGGCCGGCCTGGGCGGCTGTGCTCGTGGAGGAAGAGGCCAGCTCGAGCGGCAGTCGGCAGTCCTCCGCGTCCTCTCAGTTCCTGTCAGTTCCTCCGCGTCAAAGGCTGTCGCCGTTGCCGTTAGCTGTCGCTTGCAGTTTCCCCAGCAGACGCCGCCGAGTGGAGTGTTGAGACGAATGTCGGCTTGCACGGAGAGCGCACCGAGCGCACTGTTGCCGGCATGCGACTTCTCTCTCTCGTGCTCCCGTTCGCGCTCGCGTGCACACCCCCCGCGGCGATGCCGGCCGTGCAGACGTCCTCGGCCGGCGTCATCCCCGGCGTGGAAGTCCTCGTCACGGACTCCCTGCATCTCGTCCGCGGCAAGCGAGTGGGGCTGCTCACGAATCACTCCGGCCGCGACCGCGCGGGTCGGAGCACGATCGACATCCTGTTCAGGGCACCCGGTGTCAGCCTCACGGCGCTGTATGGCCCGGAGCATGGTATCCGCGGTGACGCCAGAGCCGGTGAGAAGATCAGCTCGACCGTGGACTCCGCCACCGGGGTGAAGATCTACTCGCTCTACGGCGACGTACAGGTGCCGACGGCGGACATGCTGAAGGACATCGACGTCCTCGTCTACGACATCCAGGACGTCGGCGCCCGCGTGTACACCTATGAGTGGACCCTCGCGCTCACGGCGAACACCGCGAAGAAGCCGATCATCATTCTCGACCGCCCCGATCCGATTCGTGCCGACCGGATCGAGGGGAACATCCTCGACCCGAAGTTCGCGTCGCTCGTGGGGCAGTATCCGGTGGCGCTGCGTTATGGACTCACGCCCGGAGAGCTGCTGCGCTATCTCGCGGGCGCAAAGCTGATCGACGCCGAGATTCACGTGGTGCCGATGAAGAACTATCGGCGCTCGATGTGGTACGACGAGACCGGGCTGCCATGGATCACGCCGTCGCCGAACCTCCGCAACCTCGACGCCGAACTGCTCTATCCTGGCACGGTGTTCTTCGAGGGCACCACCGCCACCGAGGGCCGCGGCACGGACGATCCCTTCACGCTGATCGGCGCGTCGTGGATGACGGACAACGCGGCTCTGGCCGTCGAGCTGAACGCGCTGTCACTCCCCGGCGTGCGCTTCGACACCGCCACGCGCACGATCGAGCCGGGCTACAAGTTCGCCGGCCAGACGATCCCGATGCTCAAGCTACGCGTGACCGACCGCAACGCCGTCCGCCCGGTGGAACTGGGAATCCGGATGCTGCGCGCGATCTACGCGCGCCACCCGAACGACTTCAAGTGGCGCGAGCGGCAGATCGACCGCCTGGCCGGCACCGATCGCCTTCGCACCGCCGTGGAACAGAACACGGTGGATGCACTCATCGCCGAGTGGAATGCGGATGCCGTGAGGTTCGGGGCGATGGTCGCGCCGTATCGGATCTATCAGTAGGAAGGGAAGGGGAACGCCGTGCCGTCGTTGCTGCTCTTGCTTTGCTCCTCCTCACTGCTCAATGCGGCGTTGATTTTCAACGGCGTTGACCAACAACGCCGCGTTGGGCGATGAGGAACAGCCAAGCAACGACAGCAACATCGGCACGGCGTTGACGAACCACTTCTTCCCTACCAGTCCACGCGCATCCCCACTTGCGCCTGCCGCGCCGCATACGCGCCCGTCGGTACGCCGAACGATGCCACCGGCACGCCGGCGCTGTTGAACTGCGTTCCGCCGTACGACAGGTTGTTGTTCCAGTTGAACACGTTGAACACCTCGGCCGACACGCTCACCTTGTTGCCGCCCTTGGCGTACAGCGCGCGAGCAAGGCGCAGGTCCACGGTGCGGTACCAGTTCGCGAAGCTGTTCGCCGGCCGGATGGTGCGGATGCCGCTCGTCGTCGTGGTGCCGCCCACGTAGTCGTCGCCCGTGATGTTGTCGAGATTGATGTCGCGCCCGTCGATCGTCAGGTACGGACGCGGACTGGCGAACGTCATGATCGACGAGAACATGAAGCCGAACGGGATCGGGCTCACCTCGGAGAACACCACACGGTGGCGCTCGTCGCCCGTCGTGGCCTGACGGTTGAACAGGAACGGATACGCGAAGTTCGGCAGCGCGGCGGTGTCGAAGTCGCCCTGGTACCAGCCGAGGGTGTACGCCAGGTTCATGCGCGTCTGATTGCGCTGCCAGGTGCTCTGGAGCATGAAGGCAGAGAAGTCGGATTGCCCAATGTCGTCCCACAGGACGATGTCACCGTAGGCCGGCGTGAGCCGGCGCCGGTTCGGGGTGACGGACTTGTCGAGGTAGTTCGGGTTGCGCTGCACGTAGAGGTTGTCCATGTGCTGGCGCACGTAGTCGAGGTTCAGCCCGAGCTCG
>JBJMNM010000362.1:0-3231 GCA_045804305.1 Gemmatimonadaceae bacterium
GGGGGTGCGGGGCGAGTGTTCTGTGGCAAATCGACGGCGTCGCGGTGGCAGAGGCCTGAACCGCGCGAGCGCGTTCGTGATTCGCGATCGAGTCTGTCCGGCTCGCGATGGCGCGCGTGGCGCACGCCACCGTCTCCCGCACCGTCAAAGCACGTCGGGCCGGGTGCCTGGAGCGCTGGACGGCACACGGAGTCGATCCGCCGATCCGTCGTGATCCGCTTCCTCCCAGACGGTCTCGAGGGGCCGGCCCGGGCGGCTGTTGCGATCGGATCGTGGGACCAGCCCGAGCGGCTGTCGCGAGCAGCGCACGGGATTCGGTGCAGGGCTTCCCGATAGCGGCCGATAATAACGATCGATGCGCTCGACAAGCTCGCTCCCCGCGCCGTTGCAACCACTGCGGCGAAAGTTGCCGCTGCTGATCACCGTGCTGCTCTGCGCCGTCGTGGGCGCGTTCGGCTGGCTCGCGCACCTCGAGCTCGTGCGGGTCTTCGAGTCCGTGGCGCACGAGCGCCTCGTGGACGCCACCCAGCGCGTCGTGACGCTGCTCGACGACGCGACGGCCGCGATGCGACGACAGTTGCACGCCGTCGCCGACAACCGCGCGGTCGCCGACTACCTCGCCCAGCCTGGCGTCGCCAACCGGCGGGCCGCCGAGCAGACGCTCACGGATTCCGGCCGCTCACCGTCGGCGACGCCGTCGCGCGCCATCTGGACCCGTGACTGCCGCTTGGTGCTGTCGGTCGGCCCGATCCAGCCTCGATCGGCGGCCGAATCGTGTCCCGACGCCACCGACGCGGCGCGACAGGGGTCGCGGCAGGCCTGGGTGCGTCCGTTCAGCATTCGTCACGACAGCGTCCGCTACGAGGTGGTCGCCCCGGTGGTACGAGGCCATGACACGCTCGGCTTCGTCGTGGAGACGCGTCGCTTCACCGGTGGGCAGGGTGTTCACGCGGTCGAGGGCCTCATCGGCCAGAACGCCGTCATGATGGTCGGCAATGCGGACGGCCCGGTACTGTGGACCGACCTGCTGAAGCCGGTCGCCGGACCGACGATACCCGTCCGAGGAGGGTCGCGGGCGCCCGTCGAATTCCAGCAACCCGACGGCGCGAGGCAGCTCGGTCTCTCGCTCGAGCTGCGCGGCTCGCCGTGGCTCGTCTGGGTGCAGCTCCCGCTCGATGCTGCGATCGAGCCGGAGCGCCGGACGATGCATCGGCTGGAGCTCCTCGCGATCATCTGCGTCCTCTTTGGCGCCGTCGGCGCCTGGATGGTCAGCACGCGCGTCACCCGGCCGCTCGCTGAGCTCACCCGCGCGGCTGATGATCTCGCCGGCGGCGACTATGGACGTCGCGTCTCGACGACGCGGCAGGACGAGATCGGACAGCTCATGCGCGCGTTCAACCGGATGGCGGCGCAGGTGGAATCGACGCGAAGCGAGCTCCATGCGCAGACCGAGGAGCTCGAGCATCACGTCCGCGAGGCGCAGGACCTCGCGCACGAGCTCGAGCTCTCGAACCAGGAGCTGCTGGAGTCGTTCGAGGAGATCAAGCTCGCGCGGCGCGACATCACGGCCGCCGAATCGCTGCATCACCAGTTGGAGGCGCAGCTCCTCCAGGCGCAGAAGATGGAGGCGGTCGGTCGTCTCGCCGGCGGCGTCGCGCACGACTTCAACAATCTGCTCACGGTCATCACCAGCTATACGACGCTGGCACTCGAAACGCTCGCGGTGCAGGATCCGCTGCACGGCGACCTCGGGGAGATTCACACCGCCGCGCTCCGCGCCGCCGGGCTGACCAAGCAGCTGCTCGCCTTCAGCCGGAAGCAGGTGATGCAGCCCGAGGTGCTCCGCCTCAACGAGGTGGCGTCCGAGATGGAGCGGATGCTCCGACGGCTCATCGGCGAGGACGTGACGCTCACGCTGGATCTGGCCAAGGAGCTCGGCGAGGTCTACGCCGACCGCGGGCAGATCGAGCAGGTGATCATGAACCTGGCCGTCAACGCGCGCGATGCCATGCCCGACGGCGGTCACCTCGTGATCGAGACGGCGAACAATGTCCTCACGTCGGAGTACTCGATCGGCGAGCTCGGGGCGCCGGCTGGGGAATACGTCACGTTGAGCGTGAGCGACACCGGCACCGGGATCAGCGAGGAGACGCAGGCGCACGTCTTCGAGCCCTTCTTCACCACCAAGCCGATCGGTGAGGGCACGGGCCTCGGGCTCGCCACGGTGTACGGGATCGTGAAGCAGTCCGGCGGGGACATCAAGCTCCGTTCGGAGCTGGGTGGCGGGACGACGTTCGTCATCTACCTGCCCCGATTGCGGGCAACCGACGGCCGGCAGGCCCGGAAGAGCCCGACCACAGGCATCAACGCCCACGGCTCGGAGACCATTCTGCTGGTCGAGGACGACGTGTCGCTGCGACACCTCGCGCTGCGTGTGCTGAGGCGCGCGGGGTATACCGTGCTGGAGGCGCAGAGCTCACGCCAGGCGATCGCGCTCGGCGCGTCGCATCCGGAGCGCATCGACCTGCTCCTCACCGACGTCGTGATGCCGGATCTGAATGGCCGCACCGTGGCGGAGCGGCTCATCGTGCACCGCCCCAACCTCCGCGTGCTCTACATGTCGGGCTACACCGACGACGACGTGATGCGTCGAGGCATCACGGCCGCGCAGACGCAGTTCATCCAGAAGCCCTTCCTGCCCGATGAGCTGATGCGCCGCGTTCGCGAGGCATTGGATGCGAGCCCGCCGCCGGGTAGTGCGGCGCGAGCCCCGGACGGCGCGCGCGTCGATCGGTAGGGCTACCGGCTCCAGCTCAACGCGACGAGCTCGTCGTCGCTGAGCGCGTACCACCTCGCCGGAAAGCTGCGCACGACGCGCACGACGCCGTCGCTCTCGAACACGAGCTTGGTGGCGGAGCGGCGGTCGTAGTCGCCCCACGTTCGCTCGTAGACCATCCATTGCACGCCGTCATGCATGAGATATCGTGCCCGGCCGTGCTCGCCCGTCGCCATCTCGAGGTCGTCGGTCATGAGCGCATCGTGTGCCGAGACCATGAAGGTGCCGGCAAATGTGGTAGGTGTGGGAGGAGTACCGGGTACGGGCACCGCACGCCATGTGCCCCGCCTCTCAAAACGGCGAAATGGGCGACGACAGATGTTTGTCCCGAGGGCTCGATGCCGCCGTTGCCCTCGTCGTCCCGCAACATTGCCAACACGCATCGCCCCTGTAAC
>JBJMNM010000363.1:0-2732 GCA_045804305.1 Gemmatimonadaceae bacterium
GGTGGGTCTACTACTCGATCGCCGACCAGGCGCTCAACCGCGTTCGGCTCACGCTGTACGAGCTGGCGCCGCTCCAGAGCGCGACACCCTGATACCGCTCGGGCCGGCCACTCGCTCTAGCCAACAGCCGCTCGGGCCGGTCCCTCGAGACCGTCGGGAGGTTCGGATCAGCACGGATCGGCGGAAACAACGCGGATACGACTTCAAGCCAGCCATGGCGCACGAGACCACCCCCGCGACAAGAAAAACAGGGGCCTTTGGGATCGCGGGGCTGGCCGTGGTGCGCGGAGACGGGCTCGATCTCGGAGCCTGCCGTTTTCCGCGAAGATCCGCGGCCGTTTCCGCGTGGATCCGCGATAAAGCAGTTCAACGGCGCTATCGCGGATCTCCGCGGATCGGAACAGCCGCGGATCCACGCGGAAACACCGCGCGGCGCAGCGTCGCGTCCCGCCGACCCCAACACATGTTCTTTTTGTTGGTGCAGGGCTTGGTTTCCGGCACACCGACATGGCCCCGCGCCGCGGCGTGTCCCGTCGACGCCAACAGCATTTCTTTTTGGGGCCGCGACTCAAAATAAGGAACGACCTTTGGGGTCGCCGGGCTGCCCGCGGTGCGCGGAGACCGGCTCGCTTTCGGAGCCGATTCGGTCATCCGTTCGATCCGCACATCTTTCGTCGGTGGGGCCGGCCCGAGCGGCGGTTGACGGCCCCGCTCGAACCGTGCGCCCTGGCCGCGAGCGCCACGAACCGATTCGCGCGATCGCGGGTTTGCGCAACGTTCTCTGCCACGAGTCGGTGAGGGTTCAGTCCGCGACGGCTGGGCTTCCTAGCGGACGGGTCCGATAAGTGCGATGTTCGCCCCGCGACGAACGATCACTCGAAAAACTGGACGAAGGTACGATGCCATCCACTCCCTCACTCAGTGAGCTTGAAGACCGGGTCGCGAAGCTGCAGCGGGCGGTCTACTACCTCATCTGGAAGCGAACCGGGTTCGGCGAGCAGTGCGTGCACTGCGGTCACGCGTACCCGGGTCATGCGGAGAAGTGCAAGGCCGCCGAGGTGGAAGCGCTGGTGCGGTGAATGTGGTAGAAGGTGGCTCGCGGGTAGCGGGCGCGGGCAACTGAGGGACGGCGGATTGGAGCGATCTGGGCGCCGAAGTCGGTAAGAGCGAGCCGTCGCCGATGTGTGGCACGGCATATGTGTTGGATCATTTCGCGCGGCGGATGCCGCGTATCAGGCGCCACACTTTTCGTCGTTCGTCGCATGAACACCGAGCATCGTCACTCGCATCGTTCCCGCCGCGCTCTCATCGCGGCCGGCGCCGCCGCGCTCCTCGCCGGAGGATGCACCGCCGCGGCGCCCGGCTGGGGCTCCGCCACCGAGGTCTCGCTCACCGGCACGGTCGCGACCGCGTACACCGAGACACGCACGATCTCCCTCGCGCTCGATCGGATCGATCAGCACGAGCTGCCGCTCGATCACACGTACCGGCACTTCGGCAGCGGCAAGGGGATCACCGTGTACGTGTTCGACGGCGGGATCCTCGACTCGCATCCCGAGCTCGCGGGACGCGTGCGCCGCGGATTCGACGCGTTCCCCGGCGAGGAGCGCATGTGCAACTCGCACGGCACGGCCGTCGCCGGCGCGATCGCGGGCACCACGCTCGGCGTCGCTCCCGATGCCCAGCTGGTCGACGTGAAGATGGTGGAGTGCCGACGCATGCGCGGGACGATCGACGCGATCGTGCGCGGCACCAGGTGGGTGCTCGCCGACCACGCGAAGCATCCGGGCACGCGCGCCGTGGCCAACTGGTCGTTCATCGCCGATACCTCCACGTCGGTGCCGGCGCTCGACTCCTCGGTGCGCGAGCTGCGCTCCGCCGGCATCCCCGTCGTCGTCTCGGCCGGCAATCTGGAGATGAACGCCTGCCGCATCTCGCCGGCGAACGCGCCCGGCACCATCGTGGTCGGCGCATCAAGAGTGAGGCGTGCGCGCGACACTTCGGGCACGCTGATCGACGAGCGCGCCCGCGGCACCGCCTACGGCACCTGCCTCGACGTCTTCGCGCCCGGCGACTCCGTGCTCCTGCCGAGCATGGACGCCTCGCGGCAGCCGAGCACCCAGCTCTGGACCGGCACCTCGATGGCCGCGGGCTACGTGAGCGGCGCGGTCGCGCTGTACCTGGAGTCGCACCCCTTCGCGACGTCGGCCGGAGTGGAGGATTTCATCCACGCGAGCTCGGGGACGACGATCATCGACGCGGCGCGATCGCCCGGTGCGGGGATGCTCTACGTAGGCCCGATGCCGATCGTGACGGGCAGCGGAGCGGTCGCCAAGCGCTGAACAGCCGCTCGGGCTTGTCTCATGCGCGGGTAGCGATAGCCGCTCGGGCACACTCGATCAGAAGCCGCTCGGACACTCGATCAGAAGCCGCTCGGGCACACTCGATCAACCGCCGCTCGGGCCGGCCCCTCGAGACCGTTGGGAAGTTCGGATCAACACGGATCACCGGATCGATGCCGTGAGGCGTCCACGGCGCCGTGCACCGGGGCCAGAAATGCTTTGACGGTGCGGGAGAAAATGCGTAGCGCCACGCCAGCCCCGGTGAGCCGGAAAGAAGTGGTTGAGAACTCCGCCACCGCGACGCCATCGATTCGCCACAGAGCCCTCGCCCCGCACCCCCAAAGTTGTTCGGCTCTGCCACTCGGCGGCTTTGGCATGGCACGGAGGCGA
>JBJMNM010000364.1:0-3347 GCA_045804305.1 Gemmatimonadaceae bacterium
CGCACCGCGCTCGTAGATGTCGTGAATGGCCGACGCGCGCTCGAGCGACGTGCCCATGCCGTAGCGGTTGTTCTCGATGATGAACACGCAGGGCAGCTTCCAGAGTCCGGCCATGTTCAGCGCTTCGTGAAACGCGCCGGTGTTCACCACCGATTCGCCCATGAAGCAGATGATGCACTGGTCGCCGCCGCGATACTTGATCGCGAAGCCGACGCCGGTGGCGAGCGGCACGTGGCCGCCAACGATGCCGTGGCCGCCAAGGAAGTTCAGGTTGCGGTCGAACATGTGCATCGATCCGCCCTTTCCGCGGGCGCAACCATCCTGCCGGCCGAACAGCTCGGCCATCACGGCCCGCGGCGTCATGCCACGAGCGAGCGCCTGTCCGTGATCACGGTATGTCGTGATCACGTAGTCGTCGGGGCGGAGCAGCGACAGCGAGCCGGTGCTCACCGCTTCCTGCCCGATGTAGAGGTGACAGAATCCACCGATCTTGCCGAGCGCATAAGCCTCGGCGGTGCGCTCCTCGAAGCGCCGCTGGAGGAGCATGGAATGCAGCAGCTCCCTGTTCAGTGCAGGGTCCGACGATCTTGCCTGCGGCTCGGACTTTTTCTTGGCGGCCATTGTGGATGGCATGGGAATGGGTGTCCTGTCTGAAAGCTGAAATGACCGTGGTCGCGAGATGCGGGCGCGCTAGACTCCTGCGGCCTGCACCTGCTCCCACGCATGGTAGCTGGAACGAACGAGTGGCCCGCTCTCCACGTGACGGAAGCCGAGCTCCATGCCGACCTCGTAGAATCGGCGGAAATCCTCGGGCGTCACGTAGCGATCGAGGGCGATGTGGCTGTCGGATGGGCGGAGGTACTGGCCGAGCGTGAGGATGTCGACGTCGACCGCGCGGAGATCGCGCATCACGGCCACGACCTCCTCGTTCGTCTCACCCATGCCGAGAATGACCCCGGTCTTGGTGGGAATGTGCGGCGCCAGACGCTTCGATGCGGTGAAAATGCCCATCACGCGCTCGTAACGGCCGCCGGGCCGACACTTCTTGTACAGCCTCGGCACCGTCTCGGTGTTGTGATTGTAGATGTCGGGCTCGGCCTCGAGCACGGTGCGGATGGAATCCTCGCGTCCCTGAAAATCCGGGACCAGCACTTCCACCGACGTCTGCGGACTGCGCGCCTTGATCTGGCGAATCGTCTCGGCGAATGCCCAGGCACCGAAGTCCGGGAGATCGTCTCGATCCACAGAGGTGAGCACCACGTGCTGCAGCTTCATCGTGGCAACCGCCTCCGCGACACGCTCGGGCTCCGTAGGATCGAACCTGGGCGGGCGGCCGTGCGCGACCGCGCAGTAGGCGCAGTTTCGCGTGCAGACGTCGCCGAGGATCATGAACGTCGCGGTGCCGTGCTCCCAGCACTCACCGACATTGGGGCAGTGGGCTTCCTCGCAGACCGTGTGGAGGTCGAGGTCACGCATCAGCTGCCTGAGGCGGAGATAGTTCGGTCCGCCCGGAGCTTTCACCTTCAGCCAGGACGGCTTCCGCTCGGGAAGCGCCGGCGTCTGATGCCGCCCCATGATCTGATAGAGAGCTTCGCCCATGTCGGAGCGGAAATTATCGCGTGTCACGAGGGCAAGTAAGTGTGGGTAACCTCCACGATCCTCTTAGAGAGTTATCGGATTTTCCTCGAATCGTTCGACCCGAAATGGGGCCAATACCTCAGCTGCCGAGCCGCCCGCGAGGGCCTGGGCCAACCGATCCGCCGCCCATGGCGCCAGCAGAATGCCGTTTCGGGAGAAGCCGCAGGCGTAAAAAAGCGCCGGCAGGGAAGGATCGGCGCCGAGTATGGGGAAGCCGTCGCCTGACATCGGTCGGAGAGCCGCCCAGTGTTCGACCAGGTTCGCCTTGGCCAGCCCCGGGATCGCGCGCGTGGCGATTGCCCGTAGCTCCTTGAGCCCACGCGGCGTGGTATTCGAATCGAAGCCCGTCTCCTCGCTCGTGGCGCCCACGAGAAGTGCTCCATTGCGCCGAACGAGATAGCCCCCTCCGCCAAAGGTGGTGTGGCGGATGGAGGGTCCTTCCAGCCGGATCAGCTGGCCACGTACCGGTCGGACGGGGATGGCCCTCGGCAGGCCGGGGAGGGCGCCGGCCCAGGCGCCGCTCGCCAGGAGCAGCCGACGGCCGGCGTAGCGGGTGCCGCCTCGGGACCGGAATGCGGGCAGATTCCCGCGAGCGTCGAGCGATGCCACCTCGTCGGTGACGCGGGCGACGCGTGGGTGGATCGCGATCGCGACGTCGAGCGCACTCATGAGCGCGACGACGTCCACGCCGCCGTCGTGCGGGTGCATGAGCGCCCCCGCGTGCCCTGCGAACGCCGGCTCGAGACCGGCGAGTGCCGCCGCATCGAGGCGCGTCGAGGTCGGCGCACGACCGGCGAGCTTCTCGAGCTCCTCGGGCGAGCTCGCCAGCTCCAGGACGCCGGACCGGTCGAGGGGGACCTCGAGCTCCGTGACCTCAGCCAACGCCTCGAGGAAGCCGGGGTAGAAGTCCCGTGCTGCCCACGCGGCGGCCAGAGCCGGGCGTGGCAGGCCGTCGACCGAGGGAGCGAGGATGCCGGCTGACGCACGCGAGGAGGCTCCCGGCCGCAGCTGATCGATCACGGTGACCCGCATGCCGCGGTTCGCGGCGGCGAGCGCTGATGTGAGGCCGACGATGCCGCCGCCGAGCACCACGAGGTCGGGTGCGGTGGTCATCGCTGGAGGGTGTGACTTGCGGCACAGGGGATCATGTGCGCAATCTCACCGCCATCGGTGAAACCCACCAGTGCAGGCGCGCGTACTGACGTCAGACTCGCAAGGGAGACCGTTCGATGCTCCAGACAATCTTCATGATCGGCCTCTTCGCGCTGGCGGGGCTGTTCATCCTCAAGCTCTTCTTCGGGCTGTTCGGGTTCGCCTTCGGGCTGCTCGGCTTCCTGTTCTTTTTCGCGCTCAAGGTTGCGATCGTGGGCGCGCTGATCTACCTGGTGATCCGGATCTTCAGTCCGGAGACGGCGCGCCGGCTCCGGGAGAAGTGGTCCGGCAGGAGCTACTAGACGCTCGGCGGCTGCGCCGCCTTTGCCTGCAGGGGCCCGAGCCGACGCATGTGCGTCGGCTCGTCGCATTTTGGGGCGCCGCGGGTCCCGGCTGCTAGCCCAGCTCCTCGATCACCGCCCACACGAGCAGCGGCACCATGATCTCGTGGTGCCCCGTGATCTCGTAGCCCTTGCCGCTCTGCAGGGTGGGCCGCTGCACGACGTTCACGCGTGGCCGATAGTGCCGCTGCATGTCGAGGTCGACGCTGGTGAACC
>JBJMNM010000365.1:0-2715 GCA_045804305.1 Gemmatimonadaceae bacterium
CTGGAGATACGACGTGGCGATTCAACAGAGGCTGGGCGCGGAGGACGGCACGGCGGCCGACGCGCGGTACGCGGCACTCGTTCAACAGCAGCTCGCTCTGCTCGGCGAGGATCCCGATCGTGAAGGCCTGCAGAAGACGCCGGAGCGTGTGGCCGAGGCCATGACCTTCCTGACGCGCGGCTACCACGAGTCGCTCGACTCTATCGTCGGCGACGCGATCTTCAACGAAGAACACCGGAACATGGTCATGGTGCGCGACATCGAGCTGTACTCGCTCTGCGAGCATCATCTCCTGCCGTTCTTCGGCAAGGCGCACGTGGCGTACATCCCGAATGGCAGCATCGTCGGTCTGTCCAAGCTGCCGAGGCTCGTGGACCACTTCGCGCGTCGGCTGCAAGTGCAGGAACGGCTCACCGAACAGATCGCGCTGGCTGTGGACGAGGTGCTGCACCCGCTCGGCGTGGGTGTGGTGATCGAGGCCTATCACCTCTGCATGATGATGCGCGGTGTGGAGAAACAGAACTCGCGCACGATCACCTCGGCGCTGCGCGGCGTGTTCCGCGACGACGCCCGCACGCGGGAGGAGTTTCTGGCGCTGGCGCATGCGCGGGTGGGGTGAACAATCGTGAGACGGTGAGAAAATGCCAGCAGCTTGCAGTCACCGTCTCACTGACTCACGGTCTCACCGTCGCACGGATTCACAGCAGTCGCACCTGATCCTCGTCCTTGCGCGGCACGGAGTGGCAGCTGCGGCAGCGCGCTTCGTAGCTCTCGGCACTGCCCACCATGATCACCGGCGAGTCGTAGCGGGCGGGGCGGCCGTCGATCAGCCGCTGATTGCGGCTCGCCGGATTCCCGCACAGCACGCAGATCGCGTGCAGCTTGTCGACCTGCTCCGCCACGGCAAGCAATTGCGGCATCGGACCGAACGGCTCGCCACGGAAGTCCGTGTCGGTGCCGGCGAGGATCACGCGAAGCCCCCGCGTGGCGAGGTCGGTCGCCAGATCGACGATGCCGATGGGGAGGAACTGCGCCTCGTCGATCGCGATGACCTGCGTCTCGGGGAGCAGCTCGCGGGCGATCTGCTCCGGCGAGTCCACCGGCACCGCCTGCACCGTGCGGCCATCGTGGCTGGACACGTGATACAGCCCCGAATAGCGCTCGTCGAGATGTGACTTGAAGACCTGCACGCGCTTCTTCGCGATCAGCGCACGCCGGACTCGCCGGATGAGCTCCTCGCTTTTTCCGCTGAACATCACGCCGCACACCACCTCGATCCACCCGCCGGCGCCGGCGGGGTACATGTCACCGATCATGCGTCGTCGCGGCGCGGACGGGGACGAGGCGGGCGCGCACTCCCACCCTCACGATCGAACTTACGCGGCGGGCCATTGAATGGCCGGCCCGGGCGGTCGGGACGATCGCCACGCGGCGGACCGCTCCGCGGCGGACCGCTCCGCGGCGCGCCAGCCCGAACGGGGTGATCGCCACGGTCGAACGGTCTTGGCGGGCGGTCTCCCCGGTCGGGTCGATCCCCGCGCGACGGGGCGCCCCCACGCGCCGGACGGTCCCCGCGATCGAACGAACGCGCCGGGCGGTCGCCGCGATCGAAGGACCGAGGCGCGCGGTCGCCGCGCACTGGTGGCGCGCTGCGCGCCGGACGATCCTCGCGCGGTGCGTCCAGACGCGCTTGCACCTTGCGTCCGCGCACCAGGCTGCCGGTGATCTTCCCCACCACGAGCTCCGCGACCGACGCCGCCACTTCCACGATGGAGTGCGTGTCCCGCAGCTCCACCTTGCCCACCTGCGAGCCGGGGATCCCCGCCTCGGTGGTGATGGTCGTGACGATCTCCTGCGGTCTCACGCCGTCCCTTTCACCGAGGTTCACGAACAACCGCTGCATCGGCTGGGCGTGAGCCGCCGCAGCGGCGGCGGGCCGGCCGGGCCGCTGCTGCTCGAGCATCCGCAGCGCGGCCGCGGCGATCTCGAGCCCGTCGAACTCCGCGAGCAGGGGCTCGAGGGCCAGCACCTCGCGGCGCACGTCGCCGCTCGTGAGAACGTCCCGGAGCGACGCCCGAAGCGCCGCATCCTTCCCACGTGCCCGCTCCGCGGCGTCGATGAGTGCCACGGGCGCCACCATGCCGCCACCAAGGAGCCCGCGAAGGCTACCGAGCTGCGAGGGCTGGACCACGGCGTACACCTTTCGACCACTCGTTCCGACCAGCGCCCGCATGACGTCGCGCGAGCTAGGAAGCTCGACCAGAACGAGAGGATCGGCGCTCGGGACGTCGGCATCCTCGCTCAAGCGCACCGCGTCGGCCGGGTAGCCGAGCGCGCGGGCCACGCCCACGGCCTCGGCGCGGGCGGACTCGCTGCGCGCATAGAGGACGGCGCGGGGCAGGTCCAGGGCATCGAGGAGGCGCCGCAGCGTCACGCTGCGGGCCGCCGCGGTCGTCGCCACGTACTCGGCGGCAAGGGGAGCACCCTCGGTCTCGGATGGCGCTTCCACCGCCCTCCGGGCGCGTCGAGCGTATCGCTCGATCAGCGCTTCGAGCGCCGGCGTGAGCTCCCCCGCCAGCACCACCCGAGCGCCCTCCTTGGGCAGCTCGCCCATGAGCGTCTCCAGGGGTTGCGCGTCGGCCATGCCGAGTATGGGGTCCAGCCAGGCGAACACGACGCCGCGCACGCTCTCAGGCTTGAGCGCGGAGCCCTGCA
>JBJMNM010000366.1:0-6251 GCA_045804305.1 Gemmatimonadaceae bacterium
AATGCCGTCGCCGGACTCCAGCGCCTCGGCCGCCAGCTCGGTCGCGCGATCGTAACCGATCACCGGGTTGAGCGCCGTCACGGTGCCGATGCTCGATTCCAGATAGTGCTGGCACACGTCGGCGTTGGCCGTGATCCCTTCCACACAGTGCTTCCGGAGCGTGTCGGCCGCATTCACGAACAGCGTCTGCGCCTCGAAGATGCAGGCGGCGATCACGGGCTCGAACGCATTGAGCTGGAGCTGCCCAGCTTCCGCCGAGAGCGTGATCACCAGGTCATTACCGATCACGCGGTACGCCACCATGTTCGTCACTTCGGGGATCACCGGATTCACTTTCCCCGGCATGATCGACGAGCCCGGCTGCGTCGCCGGCAGGTTGATCTCGTGCAGCCCGCAGCGTGGACCGGAGGAGAGCAGACGCAGATCGTTGCCGACCTTCGCCAGCTTGATCGCCAGGCTCTTGAGCGCCGACGAGTACAGCACGAACGCCTGCGTGTCCTGCGTGGCTTCGATGAGGTCCGTGGCGAGGCGAATGGGCAACAGGCTGATCTTCGCGAGATGGTCCGCGCACTTCTGGGCGTAGCCCTTCGGTGCGTTGAGACCGGTCCCGATGGCCGTGCCGCCCATGCTGATCTCGCACAGCACGACCTTCACTGCTTCCAGCGCCCGCACCTCGTCCGCAAGGGTTCTGGCGAACGCGTTGAACTCCTGGCCCAGCGTCATCGGGACGGCATCCTGGAGCTGTGTCCGCCCCATCTTCAGGATGTCCGAGAACTCCTCGCCCTTCGCCTTGAATGCCTCGATCAGCTTCTCGAAGGCGGCGATGACCTGTGCATTGCCCAGCGCCATGCCGACGTGCATCGAGGTCGGATAGGAGTCGTTCGTCGATTGTGAGCGATTCACGTGATCATGGGGATCGCAGTACTTGTATTCGCCTTTCTCGTGACCCATCAGCTCGAGGGCGCGATTCGCGATGACCTCGTTCGCGTTCATGTTGGTCGACGTGCCGGCGCCGCCCTGGAGGACGTCGAGCTGGAACTGCTCGTGCAGCTTCCCGTCGATGATCTCCCGACACGCGCCCTCGATGGCGCTGAGGATCTCCTTCGAGAAGCCACCCGTCTCGAAGTTGGCGCGGGCCGCGGCCAGCTTCACCATGGCGAGGCCTTTGATGAAGTTGGGATACGTGCGCAGCGGCACGCCCGAGATCTTGAAGTTCTCGAGCGCACGAGCGGTCTGCACGCCGTAGTAGGCGTCGGCGGGGACGGCAAAGTCCCCCAGGAGATCGTGCTCGATCCGGGTGGTCGTGGGCATTGGGACTCCTTATGGACGGCGGTTGACGCATCCTGCGTCGTTCGTCGCTCCGCGCCTCGCGAGAGCTGAGCAGACAGTGTAGGACGACGCCACCACCCCTCTCAGTGGACCATGGTCCATGGTGCCAGCGAACGCATCGCCGCCGCGGTTGCCGTCGGGAAGTACGCAGAGTGCACCGCGGTTGTAGGCGAGCCTCGCCGCGTAGGCCCAAGGGCGAATGGCGGGCAGGTCGCTCCAACTCCATCTATCGCGAGCGCCGGTTCGCGGGACAGCGTCCGGCGTCCACCTCCGCAGGACACCCTCATGATCACCGGCGACATCAAGCCGATCGCGCTGGCCTTGCCACGAAAGGACGAGCCGGTCGCCAAGGGCAGATACGGCTCCATGATGCCGGTGACGCCGGCCAACGGGTTCACGATCATTGCCAAGGTCAAGCCCGGCGCCGCCGAGACGATTCGTGCGTACGGCGGGAAGATCGAGGCGACCATCCGGGAGTCTCCCGACGCCCTGGCCGTACTGCGGCTGCACTACCTGCGCTGGGTGCTCTTCGACGACGACACGCGCTTCATGTACATCGGGATCTTCGACACGGATTTCGACAAATACGTCGAGGATGCGGTGACCCTGTTCAAGGCAACCGGCATCGTCACGATCTTCGAACAGCTCGACGGCTTTCCGCCCGACTGGCGGGACAATCCGGCCGCGTTCGCCGCGTTCTGCCGCGAGCACCAGGCGCCGTCCTTCATGGAATATGCGGAGTATCCGGCGGTCACCGCGCTCGAGGTCATCAAGTCGTTGCGTGTGAAGGATTCGCTCTCCGACATGCTCGATCAGATGCAGTGACACCGGCGGAGCGAGGCATGCTCGACCTCGAGGACATTCAGCATTTTCTCATGATGCGCCCGCACGCGCTCGCGGCGCGCTACGAGTTTCTCACCTTTGCCCAGGCGACTGGCGGCCGTACCTGGCTGAGAGGGTTGGTGGACCGGGTCGGCACCGCGCAGGGGGTCAAGGCCGGGGGCGACACCGAGACGAAATGGGTGACGATCGGATTCACCTGGAACGGGCTGCGCGCCTTTGGGGTCGACGACACGTCACTCGCCACGTTTCCGGAGGAGTTCCGCGAGGGCATGGCGGCGCGAGCGGCTGTCCTTGGCGACGTCGGGCCCAATCAGCCCAGCCAATGGGTAGACAACCTTGCGAGCCCCGCCCTCCACGCCATCGTCATCCTCTTTGCCCGCGACACGGCGCAGCGCGATCGCTCCGCGGAGGCGCATCGGTCCTTTCTCCAGCAGTGCGACGGGGTAAAGGTCCTCTCCTCGCTCGACCTGGCGGCGCTCCCGCCGCTGGAATACTCGCACGACCACTTCGGCTACCGCGATCGCATCTCGACCCCCGTCGTGGAGGGAGCTGGAGATACACCCAGGCCCGGATCAGGGACACCACTCAAGCCGGGAGAGTTCTTTCTCGGATATCCCGACGAGGAAGGTGACGGCCCCCCGCTGCCGAAGCCGGAGATCCTCTCGCGCAACGGCAGCTACGTCGCATACCGCCGACTGCAGGAGCACGTGGGCGCGTTCCGCGGCTTTCTCCGGCAGCAGGGCGAGACCGCCGAGGAGCAGGAGCTCGTCGCGGCGAAGCTGATGGGACGATGGCGCAGCGGCGCGCCGCTGGCGCTGGCGCCCGAGAAGGACGACCCCGCACTCGGCGCCGATGTACAACGCAACAACAACTTCGGCTACAAGGATGCCGATCCGTATGGCTACGCCGTCCCGCTCGGCGCCCATATCCGACGCCTGAATCCGCGCGACACCGGAGCGAACATGAATCGGCGACGGATGATCCGTCGCGGAGGCACGTACGGGCCGCCCCTCGCGGAAGACGCCGACGACGACGGTGTCGAGCGAGGCGTCGCCGCCTTCGTTGGATGCGCCAGCCTGGTGCGGCAGTTCGAGTTTGCCCAGAACGTATGGATCAACGATCCCAAGTTTCACGAGCTCGAGAACGAGCGCGATCCGATCATCGGCGCTCAGGACGGCACGCTCGACATGACGCTCCCGAAGCGTCCCGTGCGCAGGAGAATCACCGGCCTTCCGTCGTTCACGACGTTGAGAGGCGGCGCGTACTTCCTTCTTCCTGGGATTCGCGCGCTCCGCTTTCTCGCGGCCGGAGCGAAAGAGGAAGGCTGAACACTGGAGGAAAGACGAGCATGGCCGAAGCGCGGATCTATGTGCCGGGAACGGATGCGACCGCTCCCGCCCGGACCTACAATCAGGTCCACAGGCCACGGAAGCAGATGGCCGGCAAGCGGCGCGTCAGCATCTACGTATGCTGGAGCTTCCCCGGCGAGGCCAACCGGGATGTCACCGAGTTGGACAATCGCTACTCGACCATGACCGAAGTCCGGCGCGTGGAGTGGCCGAACTGGGAAGAGCCGGAGTGGTCGGATCCGATGATGTTCCATCAGGGCATCGCCGGCGCACTGGAGCTCTTCTTCCGGGCGTGGATTCCGTTCCAGGAGCTGGTCCGCGAGGTCACCGGCCAGGTCGTGCCGGTGTTCCAACGCGTGGATCAGGCGGGCTATCGTCTCCCGCTCGACGAGCGCGTGCTGGCGGACTGCGACACGCTCTTCGTCTTCGGCCTCGACCACATCCTGACGGAACAGGACGCGTCGCCGCAGGAGATCGAGGCAGTGCGCGAGTGGCTCGCGCGCGAGGGCACGTGCCTGGTGCTCGGTCCACATCACGACGTCGGCCACTCGGCCAACATGAAAGACCGCGCGCTGGAGTACGCGCATCATGGCGATGCGCTGGTGCCGCGTCAGCAGCGGTTCGCGCAGTACACGCGCTCGCTGATGAAGGGTCTGGGCGTTCCGGTCGAGAACCGCTGGGGCTTGCGACCCGGCGTGGTCAAGGGAACGACGCAGATCGCCCCGCTCACGATCAATCGCGACCTCGACACGCGGCACTGGCTGGACGGCGTCACGAATTTCAGCTTCCACAAGCACCTCCCGCACTACGCGCTGACCACGGACGGCGCGAGCTCGATCCACGTCCTTGGCCAGCAGCCGATCGACACCTCCAAACCGCATCCGTTCACCAACGCCGGCAACCGCGAGTTCAACTCGTTTGCCTGGATGCCGCCGCAGGGGAAGAGAGCCGGCGAGATCCTGCTCGTGGACTCGACCGTGTTCAGCACGCTGTTCGGCGCGGACGAGAGCCTGAAGCGCTTCTGGAAGAACATCGCGACCGCGACGTGAGCCGTGTGGCGCAGGTGGATGGCTCGCGCAGTCGTTCGGTGGTTGACGCCGACACTCTGCGCCTCGCTCGCGCGCGGACAGCCGGCGCGACCGGTCACGGGCCACTATCCGCCCGGACAGTCGGGGATTCGAGGCGCGGCCACGCCGGATCCCGGCGTTACCTACACGAACTTCAGCCGACTGTTCACGAACGAAGAGGTGTTCGACGCCGCTGGCAACGTCGTGGACGAGTTCCGGTACGCGAACATCAGCATGCTCTCATGGACCACCAGCCGCACGCTCTTCCACATGCGCTACGGGGCGCTGCTGGGGGTCCCGTTCCCGACGGGAAATCTGCGTGGCGCCGGCCGCGCCGTGGTGTCGACACACCTCGGCCTGGGCGACGTGCTGCTCACGCCTCTCTCGCTCTACGGCAAGGCAGAGGCATTCGACTACCAGCTGCAGTTCACCGTGTGGACGCCTTCGGGACGCTTCTCGTCGGCGTCGCCGGACAATCGAGGCACCGGCTTCTGGGCGCTCGTCTATTCGCTCGGCGGCGTCTACTACCCGGAGGGGAACCGCGACGCGTGGAGCGTGTCCGCCATCGCGCGCGTCGAGCAGAACTTCGAGCAGCGCGGGTCGGACATGACGCCCGGTGACGACGTGGTGATCGACTGGGGCGTTGGCCACATCGTTCGCATGGGGAAACATCGCATCGACGCCGGCATCTCCGGCTTCGGAGCATGGCAGCTGACGCGGCAGACGGGCGGCGATCCGGCCGCAACCACGGTGCGCTACCGATATCATGGCATCGGACCGGAAGCCAACGCGTCGCTCACCGACCACGCCGCGCTCCGCCTGCGAATCCAGCGGGAGTTCGGCGCACGGCACGTGGTCGGCGGATCGAATGTCTGGCTGATCCTCAACTACGCATGGTGAAGGCGGACGTCGTCGTGATCGGCGCCGGCCCGGCTGGCGCGGTCGCCGCGGCGCGTGCGGCGCAGCTTGGCGCACGGACGATCCTGGTCACGCGCGACGCATTCGGCGGCATGGCGGCCAACGAGGGTCCGGTCCCGGTGCGAACGCTGGCGCATGCGGCGCGTCTCCTGCGCGGGGCGGCCCAGCTAAGCCGCTATGGCATCTCGATCGGCGAGCCGAGGCTGGATTATCCCTGCCTGCTGGCGCGGGCGCGCGAGGTGGTGATCGATGTCCGAACGCACTCCGCACTTCGCGACCGTGTCGACGCCGCGGGTGTGACGGTATACGAGCACGCCGGGACCGCGCGGTTCGCCGACTCCCACACCATCGACTGCGAGCGCGGGCCGCGCGTTTGCGCCGACAAGGTCATTCTCTGCGCGGGGGGAATGAGCCGTCGGCTTCAGGTTCCGGGCGCCGAGCTGACCGCGACGGTGACAGACGCCTTCGCGCTGACCGACGTTCCCGAGTCGATGATCGTCGTCGGCGGCGGCATGACGGGGCTGCAGGTGGCGTCGATCTTCCAGGCCTTCGGCTCGCGTGTCAGCCTGTTCCAGTCCGTGCCGCGCGTGGTACCGCGCGAGGACGAGGACGTGTCGATTGCGCTCGCGGCGGCGTTCCGTGAGTCCGGGATGGTGGTCCGGGAGGGGATCGGCGCCATCGAGTCGTTCGAGCGCTCGCGCGACGGGGTGCACATGCATGTCTCGACGGACGGTGTGCGCGACGG
>JBJMNM010000367.1:0-3926 GCA_045804305.1 Gemmatimonadaceae bacterium
CCTGCCGCATCAGCGTCGCATCGGCGAAGACGGAGGGCACCGGAGGCACGACGACGAGATCGAGCGACACGTGTCGAGCCTGCACGTCGCTGCCCACGAGGGCCACGACGTCGCGCACGATCGGAACGGGATCGACGGACTCGCAGAGCGGCTCGCGATGGACGGCAAGATCCTCGAGCACGCGCAGGGATTCCCGCATCCGGCACTGCTGAGCGAGCGCATCATGGAGGGCCTCGAGCGCGCCATCGAGCTCGACCGCGGGAAGTCGCAGGAACTCGAGTGCGGCCGAGATGTTCATCTCCAGCGCAGTCAGCGGTTGTCGGAGGTCGTGCGTGATCGCAGCGACGAGCCCGCCGGCAACGGTCAGCTCGACTTCCCGTTTGTGGTCCGCGCACACGGAGCGGAGCGTCGCATCGTTTGCCCCATCGAGGTGGGGCGCAGCATTGAGGGTCACGGGCGCATGCTACGGCTTTGGTGCCCTCTCGCGCATTGGCTCTTGGGCCAATACACAGCGCGTTCCGGGCACACGAACATGGTCGTGTGCCAACGATGCCAACGGCGACGCGGACGCGTGGAGCATCGTCAGGCCCCGAAGCGGCCACTCGAGGGAGCGCGGCGATGATCGAACGGGCAATCAGCAGGAACCGTGCAACAGAGCAGAGCGCGGGTGTGCAGTATCACTCCGACAAGGGACTGGTCATGCTGCTGACGCTCAGCGTCGTCGTGGCCGCCGCTGGAGGCATCCTCTGGATGTTCAAACGATGAGAGTTCCCGTATTCTGCAGTGAAGCGACGCGTGTGATAGTGGTCGACGACCATCTCGACTCTCTCGTCAGCGTGGGACGATTGCTCCGCGTGCTGGGCTATGATGTGCGCACGGAACAGGACGGCCCGACGGCGTTGTCATGCGCCGAGGAGTTCCGGCCCGATGTCGCGCTGATCGATCTGTCGTTGCCCGGGATGGACGGGTGCGCGGTCGCGCGCCACATGCGCGCGCTGGATGCCACGCGCGACACGCGACTCATCGCCATGACCGGCTGGACCACGCAGGAATCGCAGTCGCGAACGCGCGACGCCGGCTTCGATCTCCATCTCGTGAAACCGCTTTCGGTCAATGTGCTGACCAGCGCGCTGACGTGCGTCGTGCGCGCGAGCGCATGACCGTCGAGGCAGGCCACCGCCTCAACATCCTCCTCACCGCCCTCCTGTCCGTCGCCGCGCTCGCCACCTCGTGGGCGGGATACCAGGCGTCCCTGTGGAACGGCAATCAGGCTTCGCATGACGGCACGGCGACGGCGCTGCGCACCAACTCGACGCGCGAAACGACTCGCGCCGGGCAACTGCGCATCATCGATCTGCAGGTGTTCACGGCCTGGGTCGCCGCGTACACGGGCAACGACACGCTGGTGAGTGCCTTCTACGAACGCCGGTTTCGCCCCGAGTTCAGGCCGGCATTCGCGGCCTGGATCGCGAGCCGGCCACTCCGTTCGCCCGATGCGGCTCCTTCACCGTTCAATCTCCCCGAGTATCGTCTGGCCGCCGATGCCGAAGCGGGGCGCCTCGCCACCGCCGCGGACAAGGAGAGCGTCGCCAGCCAGCACGCCAACAGGATGAGCGACTCCTACGTGCTCGACGCGGTGGTGCTTGCCGCCGTCATGTCCATCGCGAGCGGTGCGCAAGGGCGCTCGTCGGCGCGCATTCGCCTGTGCCTGCTCGTCATCGCGTCGGTGATGTGTGCCGCCGTGCTCTATCGGCTGGTGACGTCGCCGCTGGGGTGATCGGCTGCTCCTCGGCGCCGTGCTGCCGCAGCAACCGCCGGTCGTCGTCCATGTTGCGGCCAAGGAAGTAGACGCACGCGAGCGAGGCGTAGGCCCAACGTCCGATGGGCCGTTCTCCGGGTGGCCGGTACTCATGCACGAGCACCTGGAGGATGAACATGCACCTCGACATCTCATCGCTCGTCGTCGCGCCGGTGCTCTGGCGCGTGCTCATTGCCGCAGCCGTGGTGAGTGTGCGCGTCGGTCTCGACGAGCTCGTGCCACGTGGGCGCATCGTGCAACGCACCCGATCGGGCGCGGCGGTGCGCAAGTAGAGCCGTACGCTTCTCGAGCTGGAGGTAACCGATGCGACGTGCGATCCGACGTGCGAGCTATTCCGCGATCGCGGTGGTGGTGCTGGGAGCAGCGCTGGTACGACCAGGCGCGTTCACCGTGGGCGGGCCCGGACCCGCCGCAGCCGACACCGTGGCGGCGATCGATCAGGGCGCGATGGACGCCCTGGAGAACATGGGGCGGTATCTGCGCACCCTGAACACCTTCCAGGTCCGCGCCGCGGTCACGACCGAGGAAGTGCTGCTCGATGGAGAGAAGGTTCAGCTCTCGAACGTGGCCGACCTCGTGGCGAGAAAGCCGGATCAGCTCCGCGCGACGGTGATCAGCGACCGCCAGGAGCGCCTGTTCCTCTACGATGGAAAGAGCTTCACCCTGTTCGCGCCGCGCTCGAACTACTTCGCCACCGTGCCGGCGCCGCCCACGATTCGCGAGCTGGTCACGGAGCTCGAGACCCGGTACGGCATCGAGCTGCCGTTCGTGGACCTGTTTCGCTGGGGCACGCCGGAATCGAACGCGAAGGAGATCACGTCGGCGACACATGTCGGGCCGAGCGAGATCGACGGGACCAAGTGCGATCACTACGCGTTCCGCCAGCCCGGGCTCGATTGGCAGATCTGGATCCAGCGCGGCGACTTTCCACTGCCGCGAAGGCTGGTCCTGACCACCTTGACCGATGAGGCGCGCCCTCAACACGTGTCGAACTACACGTGGAATCTGGCGCCCGCGGTGGACAGCGCGGCCTTCGCGTTCGCTCCGCCGAAGGACGCCCGGAAGATCAGCTTCGTGGACGTCACGACGGCGCGCGCAACCCTGAGACGAGAGGATGCGAAAAAATGAACAAGTCGAGGCGGATACTGTCGTGGACCGGTGCAGCGTTGCTGTGCCTGAGCGTCTCGTCGTCGGCCCAACGCGGCGGTCGCGGCGGTCGCGGCGGTGGTGGTGGGATGCGAGGAGGAGGAGGGATGGGGTCGCGCGGCGGCGCACGGTCGAGCGTCACGCTGCCCGCCGGCGGCGGGCGGTCGAGCTTCAGCGGCAACATCGACCGCTCGAACATCAACCGCGGCAACATCAACACCGGCAACATCAACACCGGCAACATCAACAGGGGGAACATCAACGTCGACCGAGGTGACGTGGGCGTCAGTCGGCCAATCTACGTCAACGACGCGGACAACAGGAACTACTACGGTCGCGGCCTCGTGCGTGGCGCGGCCGTCGCCACCGCCGCGGTCGTGACCGCTGCCGCGATCGGCTCGATCGCGTATACGCTTCCATCCAGCTGCACGATGGTCGTCGTGGGCAGCGTGACGTATCAGGAGTGCGGCAGCACCTGGTATCGCCCGCAGTTCACGGGCACGACGACCACCTACGTGGTCGTCAGCCCGCCGTAACGTCCGGCGAGCCGTCGGTCACCGCGCTTCCTACTGCACACGAGTGGTGAAGAAACGTGAGTGACCGACGCTCCCACGGGGCAGGGCGCTCGATCATCGGCATCGCTCGGCTGCCCGCCATCATCTGCTCGGCCACGCCCTCCTTCTGTCGCCCGACGATAAGCTCGACACCACCGCCGATCGGGACGATGACGGCGAGATCGACGATCGAGCAGGTCGTCGTCGCGGCATCCTGCGCAAATGCGCTCGCGTCGTAGAAGACCGCGAGCGACAGATGCGCCAGTGCGCTATGGGAATGCTGGCCGTTCCCGGGCGGGGGCGATGAGAACGGCCAGGCGGAACGCGATTCCGATCGTGCCGACTAGTTGCCGAGCGCTGCTACGCACGCCCGATCGGAGCAGCTCAGCAGGGCGAGCAGACCGTCC
>JBJMNM010000368.1:0-2227 GCA_045804305.1 Gemmatimonadaceae bacterium
ATGACCGGCCAGACCAGGTGGGCGATCTTCGGCACCCTCCTCGCGATCGCCGGCATCGGCATCCTGTTCTCGGCCAACCGTCGCGGAGTCTGACGCTCGTTCCAGCCGAGCATCATCACGAAGCGCACCTTGCGCCCGCTCCCATGAAGTACTGCCGGAACGTCCAATGCCGGTCGCGTCACACCAATGCGACCTTGGGTGCAAGAGCTGCGTTCACCGCCAGCGCACTGGCCGCGCAATGAGACCAAGAACCACCCGTGTCGCGGAGACGGAAAGGCGAACGTGCACTACGCAGCCGAGTCGATGACGAATGCGAATTGCAGGTGGTGCGAGCGGCGACCGACGCCTCCAGAAGGCCGTGACGCGATACGCATTCGCCGTTGCGGTCGTCGCGGCGGCGTCCGTGCTCCGCATGGCGGTCGCGCCTCTGACCGGCAGCAGCGCGACGTTCATCCTCTTCTTCGCGGCGATGCTGGCGACCTGTCTCTTCGCCGGGACCGGCCCCGCGATGCTGGCGCTCGCGCTCAGCCTCCCCCTCGCGGCCACCAAGTTCGTGGTGCAGGCCCATCATCCGCTGTATCAGGCGGCCTTTCAGGCGCTGCTCTATGCCGGCAACGGACTGCTCATCGTCTACCTCGCGGTGCTCACCGACAGGCGCCGACGGCGCATGCAGGAGACCATCGAGCTGTCGCCGGACGCCTACCTTCTCGCCGACCTCGACGCCCGCATCACCGGCGTGAACGAAGCGGCCTGCCGGATGCTCGGCTACGAGCGTGACGAGCTGCTAGGCACGAATGGCTTCGACCTTGTGGCGCCGGAGGAAGGCGCGCGCCTGCAAGCGGTACGGGCGACGCTCATGGACCGGACCAAGGTCCACCAGGCGGAGTGGTCGCTCCGGCGGAAGGATGGAACCATGCTGCCCGTGGAAGTGAGCTCGAACATTCTCCCCGACGGCCGCTGGCAGGCGTTCATACGCGACATCTCGGAGAAACGGCGGATCGCCGCCGAGCGCGAACATCGCCTGGAGTGGGAACACCTCGCTCGGCAGCGGCTGGAATTGACGAACGAGCGGCTTCACGAGTCGGAGGAGCGATTTCGTCTCACCATCGACGACGCACCGATCGGCATGGCTCTCATCGCGCTCAACGGCCGCTACGTGCGCGTGAATCAGGTCATGTGCGAGATCACGGGCTTCAGCGCCGACGAGCTGCTGACGCTGAATGCCCAGTTCATCACACATCCCAACGACCGCGACGAGGACGTACTGCTGGGACGCCGACTCATCGGTGGAGAGATTCCTCGATATCAGCGCGAGAAGCGGTACATCCGCAAGGACCGCACGGTCATCGACGTGCTGACGAGCGGCTCCGTGCTTCGCGGGCTGGATGACACCGCCCGCTACTTCATCACGCAGGTGCAGGACATCACGGAGCGCAAACGGGCGGCTGAAGCACTTCGGCTGTCAGAGGCCAAGTTCTCCGGGATCGTCTCCATCGCCGCCGACGCGATCATCTCGGTGGACGAGAATCAGAAGATCGTGCTGTTCAACGACGGCGCACAGAACATCTTCGGCTACACCAAGGACGAAGCCATCGGGACCGCCCTGGACCGGCTGATCCCGGAACGGTTTCGCACGATCCACAGCGAGCACTTCGCGCAGTTCGGGGCGGGGCCCGAAGCCTCCCGGACGATGGGTGCCCGGCAGGAGATCTTCGGCCTCCGGAAGAATGGCGAGGAGTTTCCCGCCGAGGCATCGATCTCCCGGGTGACCGTCGGGGAGGTGACGTTCTTCTCGGTCGTGCTTCACGACATCTCGTATCGCAAGAGTGTGGAAGCGGCGCTGGAGCGCGCCGTGGCCGCGCGGGACGACGTGCTCCGCATCGTCGCCCACGACCTCCGAAACCCGCTCAGCACGATCATCGCGCAGGCGTCGATGCTCGAGCGCGCCGAGCCGGAGCCGGAGCGTCGCGATGCGACGCCACGGTTGGTGATCATGCGCTCCGCCAAGCGCATGAACGACCTGATTCAGGATCTGCTGGACGTGGCGGTCGTGGAAGCCGGCCAGATGAAAGTCGAGCGGGAGCGACTCTCGGCGGCCGAGCTCGCGCGAGACGTCGTGGAGGCGCAGGCGCCGCTCGCGTCCTCCTCCAGCCGGCAGCTACGTCTCGAGGTGGGGCAGGACGTTCGCGATGTGCTGGGAGACCGCAACCGGCTGATGCGGGTGTTC
>JBJMNM010000369.1:0-2687 GCA_045804305.1 Gemmatimonadaceae bacterium
CAATTCTTTTCCGGAGCCTACACGGCCGAGGGGACCGCTCGGCACAGCTCCAGCGCGGTTGCCAGAACATCACACCCCGCCGAGATGCTGCTTCTTGAAGCTCGCCACCGCGCCCACCACGCCGGCGGTGCCTGGCAGTGTACCCGGTACGATCTTCGCCGCGCGCACCGCGGGGCTGAACGCGCGCCGCCGGACCTCGGCCTGGAGCGGCACGAACAGCGCGTCGCCAGCGGCTGTCACGCCCCCGGCGATCACTACCGTGTCGGGATTGAAGATGTTGAGCAGGTTCGCGATGCCGGCGCCGAGATACCGCGCCGTGTCGCGCACGATCTCGCTCGCCACGGCATCACCCGCCATCGCCGCGTCGTAGACGATCTGCGCGGTGATGTCCTCGAACTTGCCCTTCACCATCGAGGGGATCACCGACTCGCCCTCCTCGCGCACCATCACCTCGCGCGCGCGCGTCGCGATCGCCGGCCCCGACGCGTACGCCTCGAGGCAGCCGTAGTTGCCACACTTGCAGTGCCGGCCGTTCAGATCGATCGTCGTGTGCCCCACCTCGCCCGCCATGTCCGACGCGCCGTGATAGAGCGCGCCGTCGAGAATGAGCCCGCCGCCGATGCCGGTGCCGATCGTGATACCCACCACGTTGCGACCGCCGCGCGCCGCGCCCTGCCACCATTCGCCGAACGTCGCGCAGTTGGCGTCGTTGTCGAGCGTCGTGGGAAGGCCCAGCCGGTCGTGCACCCGGTCGCGCAGCGGAAAGTTGAGCCATCCGAGGTTCGGGGCCACGAGCACGGTGCCCCGCTCGCGGTCGAGCGGTCCGGGTGCGCCCACGCCGACGCCGATGAAGTCGCTGCGCGCGATGCCGGTCTCCTTGATCGTGTCCAGGATCACTTGCTCGACGAGCGTCACGATGCGGTTCGCCACTCCTTCATCACCCAGCGACGCCTGCGTCGGAATGCTGCGCGCCGACAGATGCTGCGAGCCGTCCATCGTCATGGCGCCGACGACGATGTTCGTGCCGCCAAGGTCGACGCCGATGATGTACTGTTGGCGCTCGGGACTGGTCATGCGAGGACGTCCGGGTTGAGGAGAAGCGCGCGCACGCGCTCGGCGACCAGCGCCGGCGTGAGCTCGCGCATGCAGCGGAAGTGTCCGAGCGGGCAGCGCTGCGGCCCGTGCCGATCGCACGGACGACAGGGCAGTCCGTCCCGTCCCACCACCGAGGCCCGCGGCGCCAACGGGCCAAAGCCGAACTCGGGCACCGTCGGACCGAAGATCGCGACGGTCGGCGTTTCCATCGCCGAGGCAAGATGCAACGGCGCGGAGTCGTTCGTCACGAGCACCGCACAGCGTCGCACCAGCTCGGCCGAGGCGAGGAGCGAGAGCTGCCCTGTAGCGTCGATCGCGTCCGGTGCGGCCAGCACGATGGACTTCGCGAGCTCCGCGTCGCCGGCGCTGCCGAGCACCACGATGCGCGCGGCGCCGGTGAGCTCCGTGGCGAGCTCCGGATAATACGGCCAGCGCTTGGTCCCCCACACGCTTCCAGGTGCAACGCCAACGAGACGCTCGCCGGCGAGCACGCCAGCCGCATCCAGCAGCCGGTCTACATCGTCGCGCTCCCGCTGACCCGGTGCGAGCGACGGACGCAGCTCCTCGGGGAGCGGCTCTCGTCCATTGGGCCGCGCGAGCATGAGCAGTCGGGCCGCGTGGTGCAGGTCGTCGCGATACGGCACGCGCTTGCTGTACAGCAGCCGCCCCGACGACGTGTCGAACCCGATGCGCGCCGGGATGCCCGCGACCAGCGCGAGCGCGGCACTGCGCCACGAGCCCTGCGCGAGCAGCGCGATGTCGTAGCGGTTGGCGCGCAGTCGCTGCGCCAGCCGCCAGAACCCGATCAGGCCGCGATCCTCCCCGCGCTTGTCGTACGCGACGATGGTCCGCACCGCCGGATGGTTCGCCAGCAGCGCCGCCGAGGCGGGAGTCGCGACCACGTCCACCGGTCCCCGATTCGCGAGCTGCGCCAGCAGCGGCGTGGTGAGGACAGTGTCGCCGAGAAACGAGGTCTGGATGACGAGCGACGAGGACACGCGTCGCCTGCCCTAGTCGACCTGGAGGACCGCCAGAAACGCTTCCTGCGGAATCTCCACGGACCCGACCTGCTTCATGCGCTTCTTGCCTTCCTTCTGCTTCTCCAGGAGCTTGCGCTTCCGGCTGATGTCGCCGCCGTAGCACTTCGCCAGCACGTCCTTGCGCACCGCCTTGACGGTCGTGCGCGCGATGACCTTCGTGCCGATCGCCGCCTGGATCGCCACCTCGAACAGCTGCCGCGGGATGAGCTCCTTGAGCTTGTCGGCGATCTTGCGTCCCCAGTCGTACGCCTTGCTCTCGTGGCAGATCACGCTGAACGCGTCGATCGGATCGCCGTTGATGAGCATGTCGAGGCGCACCAGATCGCTCGCGCGGTACTCGAGCATCTCGTAATCGAGCGAGGCGTAGCCGCGGCTGATCGACTTGAGCCGATCGAAGAAGTCGAGGATGATCTCGCCTAACGGAACCTCCCAGTCGAACTCCACGCGCGCCTGGTCGATGTAGCTCATGTTCTTGTACACGCCGCGCCGCTCCGTGCCTAACGTCATGATCGGCCCGATTTTCTCGGACGGCACCATGATCGGGTACTTCAC
>JBJMNM010000370.1:0-2029 GCA_045804305.1 Gemmatimonadaceae bacterium
CAAACTTTCCAAAAAACAAACTCATCCTATAATGAGCAGAGAAGGCTGAGATCGAATGTATTGTTGAACGTGCCGCTCGTCACACCCAGGGGGAAGCCGGGATAGCTCGGGACCTGGGATGCGACGCCCGCGGTGCCAACGAAGGGCGACGCGGTGCAGCAGTGGATGTGCGATGCGGTCGTGGTACCGCTCAGGTTCGAGAAGGTGACGGCCAGAGTGAAGAAATCGCCACTCAGCGTGAACAGTCCGGTGCCGGTTCCTGGCGATGCGTTCGGCGGAAACTCACTGGGCCCGTTGAGAGTCGCGGTATAGGTCTGCGCATCGACTCGACTGGCCGCGAATGCGAGCAGCGCAACGGCGCCCGCGGTGCGAAGTCGCCATGGATTTGCCATCGTTCGAACGCCTCCCCGAAGACAGTGAAGAAGAGTGACCGGCAAAGCGACGACCTCCAGCATCGCTCGTGCCGGTCCCGCACCGCGTCGTGACGACCGAGAGGCGTGTCACCACGCCGAATCGATGCGCGGGCGCCACAGCAACTGCCCGGCCGCCGCAACAGCTTCGGCTAACGCACGATCACCGAGCTCGCACGAAGGCTGGGCGCGATGGTGAACTGCACGGTCAGGCCCGACGACACGTTCAGCGGGCCCGTCGTCGCCCGGCCGGTCCCCACGACCGGCGTCGCGTCGATGCGAAAGCCGCTCGCATTGTAGAACGTCTCGCTGACGTCGAAGCGGCCGGTGGAGTTGCCCGTCACCCGACCGATGCGTGTCGCCAGTCCGTCAGCCACGGCATAGATGTTCATGTCGGTGTGATTCTCGTTCTGCACGACGAGCGTCACCGTATTCGTGCGCTCGGCCTCATCGTAAGGACTGGCGGACCGACAGCCGGACGAGGCGGCTGAGGCGACGCAGCCGGCGAGGGCGAGGAGCACGAGGTCCAGGCGCATCATCGAACATTGCGCCCATGGGGGCGGCGGCGCAACGGATGGGTGGCGAGTTTCAATTGTTGACTTCTGTAACCTGCGCAACAACAGAATGCACGGACACAACGGAACAGGCAGGAAAGGGCGGATCGTCCAGCGAGGTGGCATGGTCTGCGGCGCCAAGGCCAGCCCTACGACCCCAAAGAGAAGACCTTTCGGGTTGACGGGACGCTGCCTGCCGGCTGTGACTCGCTGGTGTGCTTGATCCGCCCGTTCCTGCCTGTTCCGTCTTTTCCGTGCAGTCTGTTGTCCGTGCAGTCTGTTGTCCGTGCATTCCTCTGCGGTCGTTGCCGTTCCTCTGCGTCCTCTGCGTCGAGGCTGTTGCAGTTGCAGGTGTAGCTGCGCGTGGAGCGAGGCGGGCCGCAGCGCCGCGCCCCACAGGCGATCACTTCGGCGCAAGCATGACAGTCGACGCGCTCAACACTCCATCGGGCCCCTTGCTCGCGAGCACGACCACGCTCGCCCCCGGCGCGAGCTTCTGTTTCGTCGCCGTGATCGCGGTGACCTTGACGTCCGCCGGAACCGCGATCGTTCTCGACGCACCCTGATACCGCACGGTGATGCTGCTGCCGGTGGCATTTGCGCCAACCGTGCCATTGGTCATCCGCGAGGCGGCCACGCTGCCATTCGTCATCGTGCTCGCGCTCGAGCCGCCCGCCGCCGGCGTCATCAACCGGCTCCCTTCACCGGTTCCACGCAGCTCCTCGGGAAAGACGTGAATCTCCGTCGCCTTTTGCGAGCCGTCGGCCGCCGGGACGGATGTGACACCGACGAACGACGTCGGCGTGACGTGCGCGAGATCGGAAGCTGTGCGAGTGTAGACGTTGAGCGGCGGCGTGATGCGCACCTGCACGTCGCCGCTCGCGGTCGAGATGGTGAGCGCGGTATCGCTCACGCTCGTCAGCGTGCCGCGCACCGGCGCCGGAGCAGCTGGTGTCACCGACGCGGTGGACGTGGTCGAGTCGGATGGCGCAGGGGCGAGGGCGACGGTCGTGTCGTTGAGCGGCGCGTCGCGCTTCGTGCACCCGATCAGCACGATGATGAGCG
>JBJMNM010000371.1:0-6517 GCA_045804305.1 Gemmatimonadaceae bacterium
CGGTGTGCCTTCACCGTGATCTCGCTGATGCCGAGCTCTCCCGCGACCTGCTTGTTCAACAGCCCGGCGACGACGAGGCTCATGACCTCTCGCTCGCGCCGGCTGAGCGACGCGTGACGGTCGCGTAGTGCTTGCAGCTCCGCTTGATGACCGAGGACCGCGCAGCTCCGCTCGATCGCGTGCTCGATGGCGCCCAGCAGCACATCGTCACCGAACGGCTTGGTCAGGAACTCGACGGCGCCCCCCTTCATGGCGCGCACCGTCATCGGCACGTCGGCGTAGCCGGTGATGAAGATGATCGGCATGTCGACCCGATCGGAGGCGACGCGCTTCTGGACATCGAGGCCATTGATGTCCGGCAGCGAGACGTCGAGCACCAGGCAGCTTGGCGCGAGCACGCGCGGTCGGGCGAGGAAATCGCGGGCGGACGCGAAGGTCTCCGGCCGCCAGCCGGCGCACTGGATCAGCGCCTCCAGTGATTCGCGAACCGACACGTCGTCGTCGACGACGAACACGGTTGGTGTGGCATGTGACATGAGCGACATCCTCGATGCATGGTCAGCCGCAGGTGCCGGGCACCTGCTCCTCTCTACGCCGGATGATGTCGCCACTGAAACATGCTGCCGGCGCGAGGAGCGGCCGTTGCAATGAGGAGCTGACGGAGACGCCGACCAGCCCGCCGGGAAAGCAAAAAGCCCGGCCCCCACAAAAGTGGGTGCCGGGCTTCAGTTGCCCCTCCTGGGATCGAACCAGGACTCTCCTGATCCAGAGTCAGGCGTGTTGCCAGTTACACCAAGGGGCACCAAAATCCGCCAAATGAGCCTCACTCCTGCCCATTTGCCGGAACCCATGTAAAATAGCCGGAGGCCTGAGCGCCTTCAACCCCTTCGCGGCCCACCGGACGAGACCCTGACGACCCCGTCGCACATCCCGAGATCTCGAAGCCGCGTGCGACGATTCCTCCTGCTGGCCCTCCCCGCGCTCACCCTCGGCGGCTGCCGGGACACCTTTGCCGCGTTCGGCGCCGGCGCACGCGCGCGCGCCGCCGCCGACCAGCTCTTCACCGCCCTCGCCGAGCGACATGGCGAGCAGGCGCGCAACGCCAAGTACGAGTATGCGCGCCTTCGGCTCACGCGTGGCGCGCTCTCCCCCTCGCGCGTGTTCGACGACACCGCGGCGTGGACGTTCATGGGCGGCGCCACGCGACGCCTCGAGACCTTCGGCACCTTCGTCGACGGCCACTATCTGCTCGCGTCGCGGCCGAATGTCCCCGCGCCGGCCAAGCCGGCCGACGGTCGTCACGTGGTGTCACTCACCCACCTCGTGGACAACGAGTACCGCTGGGACGCGACGGTCGACTTCGCGCTCGGCTCGGCGCCCCCGAGTGAGATCGCCGCGCTGATCGCGCGACTCATCGCCGGCGGCGAGGGACGCACCGACCACGACGTGCAGGCCGACGTCGCCGCCAGCGCTCCGCGCACCGCGACCGCGCTCGGCACGGTCTTCTCCCTCGATTCGCTCCGACCCGTATCGCTCGCCGATGGGACCACGTCGACGACGGTGGGCGTCTCGGTGCATTCCGACGTCCTCAGGCGGCGATATCCTTCGCTCTCCGAGTACGTGCACCGGTACCTCGAACCGTCGCGGTATCGGTTCCTGCTCACCGACCGTGCCGGCGTCCCATTCCTCGATGCGGCACAGAAGGATCGCAACCTCGTCATTCGCGTCCGCACGCAGCGCGGGCACCTGGTGCCACTGGTCGGCGCTCCGCGGGCGCTTCCCGATACCCTCCTGCTCCAGGTGGATCTCAACGTGAAGGTGAAGATCTTCCACGTGGGCTTCCACAACCTGGTCATGGAGTTCGTGAACGGCGGCGGCGACGAGCGGGAGCGCGTGTGGACCATGACGGCCAAGCGCGAGCCGCAGTGGGATCTGCCATTCATCACCGCGCGGCTCGTGCGCGGTCCGCTCCGCCGGCCGTTCGCCGGCGAGGGCTCGATGTTCCGCATCGGGGTGCGCGCGGGGGAGGGCGGGTCGCCCACTCTGCTCTCCCGTCAGATGCGCCTGTCGGTGCAGGAGAGCGGGATCCTCAACTTCATCAACTCGCTGGGCAACACCGCAATGGATGAGTTCGGTGGACAGGTCGAGAAAGAGGAGAACGCCTGGCTGCACGACCTGTTCGTGGCGCTGCGGGAGGACGCGCGGAACGGCATTCCGTGATCTCAAATAAAAACGCCGCGAGCTTTTGGCTCAGCGGCGTCCTATGTCTATCCGATCGGTCGGGCCACTGGCTCGTGCCACGCACGCCGTCTTTGGAACTCTCCGTCCTACGGAACGGCGGCGGGCAGAAACCAGAATTGGCGAACTCCGTGCCAATCGTCTACGACCTGCTTTGATGGAGCTGAGGGGGATCGAACCCCTGACCTCTGCAGTGCGATTGCAGCGCTCTCCCAGCTGAGCTACAGCCCCGCGTCGGTCTTGGCTCGTGGAGGTGATACCCCTCCCGCACAGCCAAGGTGCCAGACGGCAACGGCCCCGCAATCGTGCGGGGCCGCCGTCACCGAAACAAATCTAGCCGGCCACCCCGCTCTGTCAACTATACGACCCACCCGACGCCGGGTAACAAGCCCGTGTCCGGCCGGCGAACCGGCAGCGCTGGCACGCGCAAGGCACTCCCCGGCGCCGCGGCGGATCATCATGTTGCGCTCATGCTTCCAACCCCCACGGACGTGCTGGCCGCCGCGCATCGGTTGCGCTCCGTCGTGGAGCGCACGCCGCTCCTGCGATCCGACGCGCTCTCGGTCACGCTCGGCGCCGAAGTCTACCTCAAGTGCGAGAACAAGCAGCGCACCGGCTCGTTCAAGCTGCGCGGCGCCACGAACGCGCTCGCGTCGCTCTCGGCGCGGGCGCGGACGCGCGGCGTGGTGGCGTCGTCGGCGGGGAATCACGGGCTGGGCATCGCCTACGCCGCGCGCGCGCTCGGCATTCGCGCCACGATCTTCGTGCCGCGCACAGCGCCCGACATCAAGCGCGACGGCATCGTGGCGCTCGGCGCCGAAGTCGACGCGACCTGCGCGACATATGACGACGCGCATCACGCCGCTGTGTCGTACGCCGCGCAGCGCGGCATGACGTTCGTGAATCCGTGCGCCGGCGGGCCGCTGCTCGCCGGCCAGGGCACCGTGGGGCTCGAGATCCTCGAGGAGTTGCCGGGGGTGCTCACGTTGGTCGTCCCGGTCGGCGGCGGCGGCCTGGTGGGGGGAATCGCCGCGCTCACGCGCGCCGTGGCGCCGACGGTGCGCATCGTCGGTGCGCAGAGCGACCGCACCAACGCCATGGCGGCGTCGCTGTCGGCGGGGCATCGGGTGGACGTGCCCGTGCCGCCCACGCTCGCCGACGGCCTCGCCGGCCAGATCGACGACGAGGGCTTCGCCATCGGCCGGTTCGCGCTCGACGAGATCGTGACGGTCAGCGAAGCGGAGATCGCCGAAGCGATCGCGTGGTTGTCGCACGAGCACGATGCGCGCGTCGAAGGCTCGGGCGCGGTGGGTGTGGCGGCCGCGCTGAGCGGGCGAGCCGCGCTATCGGAAGGGCCGGTGGCGATCGTGGTGAGCGGCGGAAACATCGACGAGCGCAGATGGAGAGCGATCGTGGACGGACCAGGCGCGGTTGACGTGTAGCGAAAGAACTCGTCGCCGGAGTGAAAGCACGAGCGGCGCTCGATCTGGCCCAGGGCTCAGATCAAGCGCCGCTTCCAGTCCGCGGCTGCGTTCAGCGCGCGACCGATCGACCGAAGGTGCTACGGCCTCTCGACGTTCCGTTCCGCGCTCGTGGAGCCGGTGGCGCGCTCGCCGCCGAGGGAGTTGCCGCTCGTGCGCGCCGTACCCTGCGGGGCGGCGTTGGCCGACGTTGCGCCATTGCCGCCGAGGTTGACCTCGCGATCGGACTGGAAGCGCTGCGCGCTCGACGGGCTCTCGGAGCCCTGCTGCATGCGAGCCGCGCGATTCGCTCCGCGCGCCTCACCGCCGCGACGGCCAATCGCCGCCATGTGCTCGCGGTTCTTGCTGACCGTCACACCGCCCTTGCGGCCGGCCGCGCGAGCTTCGCTGGAGTCGAACTCGTGCGCCGTTCCCTTCTGATGCGCCGCACGGCCGCCCTTGCTGGCGATCTCGCGCTGCTTGCTCCGATCCATCGAGGCGAAGCCGCGATTGCTGCGAGCGCGCGCGGAGCCGGACTCCGGCGCGTTGTCGGCGCGACCATCGTTCTCGCCATTGGACGACCGCGCGGATCGTCCGCTCTCGTTGGAGACTTCGCGTTGCCGTTCACGATCGGCGGCGAAGGCACGGTCGTCACTATTCGGTCTGATCGCCATTACAACCCCTCCTGGAAGTGTTGGGCCCCTGCCCATCGCGGCGCATACCGCCATCCTGGTTCGGCGCCATCAGCTTCGGCCCGTACGGGGCCGCGACACATCGAAACGGTGTTGCAAACTGCGGACCCATGTGTTTGTGATCTGCAGAACAATCCAACATTCACTCGTGTTTCCAGCCGAGCGTGACGACCGCGCTCGCGAACTCCTCACGACACACTCGCACATCCCGGGCAGCGAAGCACTCTCGAAAATCCCGACATAGACAGCGCGTCGTTGCTCACGACGTTCGTGCCATGCTCACATTCCCGACAGCGATGCCGGTTTCACACATTTTCGAGCGTTACGCGGCGCGCTGCTCTCCGCCCAACAGGGTGAGCACCTCTCCTGTGATATAACTACTATCGACGTTGGATGCGAAAAAGACGTAGGCCGGCGCCACTTCCTCCGGCTGTCCGGGACGCTGCATCGGCGTGTCCTTTCCCTGCTCGGCCACTTTCGCCGGCTCCTTGTCCGACGCGTTCAGTGGCGTCCAGATCGGACCCGGCGCCACGCAGTTCACGCGAATGGCGCGCTCCACGAGCTGCTGCGCGAGCGATTTGGTGAACGCGTGGATGGCGCCCTTGGTCGCCGAGTAGTCCACCAGTTCCTTGCTGCCCTCGAGGCCCGTGATGGAGCCGGTGTTCACGATCGCGCTGCCGGCGCCCATGCGGCGCACCGCGGCGCGCGCCATGTAGATGTAGCCGAAGATGTTGGTGGCGAAGGTCTTCTCGAGCTGCTCGTCGCTGATGTCCTCGATGCGCTTCTGGTGCTGCTGGAACGCGGCGTTGTTCACCAGCACGTCGAGGCGGCCGAGCTGCTGCACGGTCTCGTCCACCGCGGCCTCGCAGAAGGCGGAGTTGCTCACGTCGCCCGGCAGGAGCACGCAGCGCCGGCCTTCGCGCTCCACGGCGCGCCTCGTCTCGCGCGCGTCCACCTCCTCGTCGGCCAGATAGACGACGGCGACGTCGGCGCCTTCGCGCGCGTAGAGGACGGCGACCGCGCGTCCGATCCCGGAGTCTCCACCCGTGATCAGCGCCACTCGCCCCGCGAGCTTGTCCGCTCCGCGATACTGGGGCGCCTCGTACTGCGGCCGCGGCTGCATCGCCGCCTCGAGGCCCGGCTTCGGCTGATGCTGCGGCGGAAACGGCGGCTTGGGATGCGTCGCCCGCCGCTTTCGTTGCGACGTACCTGCCGACTTCCTGGTGCGCTGCGCCATCGTTCGCTCTCTCCTCTGCTGGTCTGGCAGGCGTGGAGCGGCAAAGCACGGGCCGTCACGAGTATATTCCCCCGCCATGTCGCTCGCCATCCGTCTCCTCGGCACCTCCGCCTCCCGTCCCACCGTCGAGCGCAACGTCGCTTCCATCGCCGTGGTGCGTGAAGGCGAGACGCTGCTGTTCGACTGCGGTGAAGGGACGCAGCGACAGATGATGCGCTACGGCGTGTCGTTCGCGCTCGAGGACATCTTCTTCACCCACTTTCACGCCGACCACGTGATCGGGGTGATCGGGTTGATGCGCACGATGTCGCTCCAGGGGCGCACCGCCGGGCTGCGGATGTGGGGTCCGCGCGGCGCCGCCAGGACGCTGAAACGTGCCGAGGAGTTCGGGATGGACCGGCTCTCCTTCCCGCTCGAGGTGACGGAGCTCGACCCGGGCGATCGGGTGGAGCGAACGGACTACGCGATTGTGCCGTACCCGGTGAGCCATCGCGGCGCGCGGGCCGTTGGCTACGCGCTCGTGGAGCAGGATCGCAAAGGCCGCTTCAACCCCGAGCTCGCGCGCGAGCTCGGGATTCCCGAAGGTCCGCTCTGGGGAGAGATCCACCGCGGCCGCGCCGTGACGCTCGCCGACGGACGGGTGATCGAGCCGTCGGTGCTCGTGGGCGCGCCGCGTCCCGGACGCTCGCTCGTGATCACGGGCGACACGCGGCCCTGTCAGGCAACGGTCGAGGCGTCGCGGGGCGCGGACGTCCTCGTGCACGAGGCGACCTTCGGCGACGAGGAAGCCGAGCGCGCCGTGGAGACCGGCCACTCGACCGCGCGCGAAGCGGCGCAGGTCGCTCGCGACGCCGGCGCCCGCCGCCTGCTGCTCACGCACTTTTCAGCGC
>JBJMNM010000372.1:0-3842 GCA_045804305.1 Gemmatimonadaceae bacterium
AACTACTGCGCCAGCGTTCGGGCCATGGGCGAGCTCGGAATTCCCGTGCTCTGCTACAACTTCATGCCGATCTTCGACTGGACGCGCACCGATCTCGCGATGCGCCTGGACGATGGATCGACGGCACTGGCGTACGACGACGCCGCGCTCTCGCGCATCGACCTCTCGCGCGGCACGGGAGATCTTCCCGGCTGGGCGGCGGCGTACGACGCCAAGGCGCTCGCCGCCCTTCTCGCGGCCTACCGCGAGGTGAATGCGGAACGGCTCTGGGAGAACCTCGCATACTTCCTCGGGCGCGTGGCGCCGGAGGCGGAGCGCGCCGGCGTGCGCATGGCCATCCACCCCGACGATCCACCCTGGTCGATCTTCGGGCTCCCACGGATCATCACGGGCGGCGCAGCCTTCGAGCGCCTCATCGATCTCGTCGACTCCCCCGCCAACGGAGTGACCTTCTGCACGGGTTCGTTGGGCGCCGATCCGGCCAACGACCTGCCGGCCATCGTGCGCACCATCGGCGCGCGGGGCCGCATCCACTTCGCGCACTGCCGCAACGTCGCCGTCACGGCCCGCAGACAATTTCACGAAGCGCCACATCCCACGCGGTTCGGTGACGTCCCCATGCGCGACGTGCTCGTCGCGCTTCGCGATACGGGCTTCGATGGGCCGATGCGTCCCGATCACGGTCGGATGATCTGGGGCGAGCGCGGACGTCCGGGCTACGGCCTGCACGACCGGGCGCTCGGCGCGATGTACTTGCAGGGTCTCTGGGAAGGACTCGCGGTGTAGATCACCATTATTGGAGTCGAGAGATGAAAGCGACCAGTCTCATCCTCCTCGCACTCGTCGCCACGCTCGGCGAAGCGCACGACGCCAGTGCTCAGGGGAACACCGGATCGATCCAGGGCGTCGTGCGCTCGGAGTCCGGCGCACCGCTGGAAGGGGTGAACATCGTCGTCGTGGGTACGCGCCTCGGCGCGCAGACGCACGCGGACGGCAGATATCAGATCGGGCTCGTGCCGGCCGGCCAGCAGACGGTGCGCGCGACGCGCATCGGGTTCGGCCAGCGTGATCAGCAGGTCACGGTGCCCAGCGGCGGCACGGCGCCGGCCAACTTCGATCTGAAGAGTGCGGCCGTCACGTTGGATCAGGTGGTCGTCGTGGGCTATGGCACCCAGGTCAAGCGCGACGTCACCGGCTCGGTCGCGTCCGTCTCGAGCAACGACATCGCGACGATCCCCGTGCCGCGCGTCGACGAGGCCATCAGCGGCATGGTGCCCGGCGTCCAGGTACAGACGACCAACGCGCAGCCCGGCTCGGCGCTCCGCATTCGGATCCGCGGCGGCAACTCCCTGAGCGGGAACAACGAGCCACTCGTGGTGGTCGATGGCGTGATCGGGGCCGATCTGAATCAGATCAACCCGAGCGACATCGAGTCGGTGGACGTGCTGAAGGACGCATCGGCGACCTCGATCTATGGCGCGCGCGCGGCCAACGGCGTGATCCTCGTGACGACCAAACGCGGCCACCCGGGCCAGATTCGCTTCGAGTATCAGGGCTACACCGGAATGCAGACGGTGAGCAAGCACATCGACCTGCTCTCGGCGGATGAGTTCGCGCGACTGTACATGCGCAACCCGACACACGACAAGAGCATCACCTTCGACACGCTCAACGCGCTGCCCGTGAGCACGGATTGGCAGGACGCGGTGTATCGGTCGGCACCCATTCGCAGCAACGAGATCCGCATCAGCGGCTCCAGCGGCGGCACGAGCATCATGACCTCCGCCAACCTGTTCACCCAGCAGGGCATCGTTCGGAACTCCGACTTCGATCGCGGATCGCTCCGCTTCAACCTCGATCAGGAGGTCGGCAAGCGGTTCCACTTCGGCACGCGGGTGACGTACAGCCGGACGGTGGGAAACGAGGTCCGCGTCAACGACGGCTACGGCTCGGCGGGCGGCCCGGTGACGATGATGGCGCTCCGCTTCGCGCCGACGATTCCCGTGTACGATTCCACGGGGGCGTACAGTGGTCCGCTGCTGGCCAGTCAGACGATGGACAACCCTGCTGCCATCGTCGATCTGCGCGACGACAAGAGCACGACCGATTATCTGCTCGGCAACCTGTTCGGCGAAGTCGAGCTCGCGCCCGGGCTCACGGCGCGGAGCAGCATCGCCTACACCTCCCGTGACTTCATCGAGCAACAGTACACGTCTCGCCTGTTGCGGGCGGCGCTGAACACCGGGCAGGCGGACGTGAACAACACCGGGCGCACCACCTGGCTTGCCGAGAATACCCTGACGTTGCGCAGGACCCTCGGCGAGAAGAACGACATCACACTCCTCGGCGGCTTCACGGCGCAGGAGACGCGCAACAACGCGAACGCCTCTCGAGGGATCGGCTTCACCAGCGACCAGCTTGGCTACAACCGGCTCAACCTGGCCGAAACGATCACCGGCACGTCCAGCTCCTCCCTGGAGCGCCTCGCGTCGGTCATCGGCCGCGCGAACTACAGCTACGCCGGCCGCTACCTGCTCACTGCCACGCTGCGGGCGGACGGATCGTCGAAGTTCGCGGTGAACAACAAGTGGGCCTACTTCCCCTCCGCCGCCTTTGCCTGGCGCGTGAGCGACGAGTCGTTCTTCCAGCGCTTCGCGCCGCGCATCAGCGACATGAAGCTCCGCGCGAGCGTCGGCCGGACCGGGAGCGAGGCGATCGGCGCGTACCAGTCGCTCGCATCCTGGAGCGTGGGGCAGCCGTACACGATCGGCCTCACCACCTTCCGGAATGGCGCGACGCTCAGCCGCCTCGCCAATCCGAACCTGCGGTGGGAGACCACCGATCAGACCAACGTCGGCATGGATCTCGGGATGTTCGACAACCGGATCGGCATCACGGTCGACGCCTACAACAAGAGGACCCACGATCTGCTCTATGCCAAGCAGGTGCCGTACTACACCGGCTTCGACAGCTACATCACCAACATCGGATCCGTGCAGAACCGCGGCGTCGAGCTGTCCTTCGACAGTCGCCACAACGTACGCGCGTTCGACGTCCGGCTCGGCGGCAACATCGCCTTCAATCGCAGCAAGGTGCTGGACCTGGGAGGCGATCAGGAGTTCACCCTCGATGGCGTGAACAGCTCGCTGCCGCGGTTCCGTCCCGCGGCCATCGTCCGCGTGGGTGAGCCGCTCGGCAACTTCTACGGCTGGGTGTGGGATGGGATCTTCCAGGATTCCGCATCCGCCGCAACGAGTGGTCAGGCCGGCGCGCGCGTCGGTGGGATGAAGTTGCGCGACATCAGCGGACCGGACGGCGTGCCCGACGGGAAGATCGACAATCTCGATCGGGCCATCCTCGGCAACGCGCAACCGAAGTACATCTTCGGACAGACGGGCTCGGTGAGCTACAACCGGTTCACCGTCAGCTACGTGCTGCGCGGCGTGCAGGGGTTCATGATTGCGAACCTGAATCGCCAGGGAATGGAGACGCCGGGCGGCGACACCAACATGCTGCCGTCGGTGCTCGACTACTGGAGCCCGACCAACCCGACGAATGCGATGACCGCGCTCGGCGTCGGTCCATTCGACGGCATGACCTCGCGGTGGCTCGAGGACGGCTCCTTCGTGCGGCTTCAGAACGTCACCGTCGGCTGGGACGTACCGGAACGGTTCACCAGCCGGATCGGCAGCGGACAGTCCCGGCTCTATCTGAGCGGGCAGAATCTGCACACGTGGACGAAGTACTCCTGGTACGATCCCGAGGTCAGCTCGCGGGGCACGAACGATCAGGAGCTCGGCTGGGACGATTCCAGCTATCCGGGCACCCGCACCATCACTCTC
>JBJMNM010000373.1:0-4651 GCA_045804305.1 Gemmatimonadaceae bacterium
CCGTGGGCGCGCCGGCGGAGCATACGAAAGCCAACCCGAGCCCGTGACGCCCACGACTCCGGCCGGCGACCGCGCCTTTCGAGGATTTCGACCGGCCGCGCTGACATTCCTGCGCGGCCTGCGTCGAAACAATACGCGCGAGTGGTTCGAGCAGCACCGAGGGGCCTACGAATCAGAGATTCGTGGGCCCCTCGCGGCGCTGGTGGAGGACGTGGACGTGCGCCTGGCCACGTTCGCGCCGGAGATCGTGGGTGATCCGAAGCGCTCGCTCTTCCGCATCCATCGTGACGTTCGCTTCTCGAGCGACAAGTCGCCGTACAAGACAAGCGCCGCGTGCTGGTTCTATCACGGCGCCGGCGGTCGTGGCGTGGGACGCGACACCACACCGCACGGAGGCGCGGGCTTCTACTTCCACTTCGAGCCGGGCCGATATCTGCTGGGCGGAGGCATCTGGATGCCGCCGCGTCCCACCCTCACACGCATTCGCGAGCAGATCGACGAGGACGCGGGGCCGCTGCGTCGGCTGCTGCGCGCGCCGACGATGCGCAAGTTCGGCGGCTTGGCGGAGGAGGCGATGCTCAAGCGACTGCCGCGTGGCTACGCCGCCGATCATCCCGCCGCGGAGCTGCTGCGCCACCAGTCGTTCACCGTCGGCCGCGAGCTGAGCGAGCGGGAGCTTCTCAGCCCGCGCCTCCCCGATCTGCTCGCGCGAGACTACGCCCGCATCCTCCCGCTCGTGCGCTGGCTGAATGGCGCGCTCGGTCTGCGCGCGCTCGCGCGCCGCTGATCGACGCCGTAACTTTCGCGCATGACGTCGGGCGCCCTCATCTCCAACATCACCATTCGTCGCGCTGCGCCCACCGACGCGGCGCGCCTTGCCGCCTTCGCACGCGCCGCCTTCGCGGACACCTTCGGCGCCGACAACACGCCCGAGGACATGCGGGCATATCTGGCTGGGGCGTTTGGCGAGGCCACGCAGCGCGCCGAGCTCGAGGATTCCGAGGTCACTGTGCTCCTGGCGGAGCATGGGAGCGGGCTGGCGGGGTACGCAATGCTGCGTGATGGCCAGGTCGCGGCGCCGGTCCGGAGCTCGAGCGCGATCGAGATCGCGCGCCTCTATGCGGGCAAGCAGTGGATCGGCGCCGGTGTCGGCTCGCTGCTCATGCGGAGCTGCCTGAACGAGGCGCGGTTCCGCGGGAAGGACGCCATCTGGCTCGCCGTGTGGGAGCGGAATGCGCGAGCCATCGCGTTCTACACGCGGTGGGGCTTTGTCGACGTCGGATCGCAGTCGTTCCAGCTCGGCAGCGATCTCCAGTCGGACCGCGTCATGGCGCGCCAGGTCGCGGAGGCATGAGCGTGCGCCATACCGTGAAGCTCAACGGCATCGTCGTCGGTCACTCCGAGCTCGAGGAGCGGGACGAGTCGCTCGGCCGCGCCTGGGGTCGTTTCCGCCCCGGGCTCGGCTACGAGCTCGTTCAGCCGATCTTCCGGTTGTTCAGCGAGGCCGTACCGATGCCGGGTGGCGAGCCGCGCGACCAGGACAAGCTCGCGCGCTATCACTCGGCGCGGGACAGGCTGGGGCTGGAGCTGGTGGACGCGTCGGGCCGGAGTATTTCCACCTCGACCATTCACATCGCCGACTATACGGAAGAGCGTGGAGGAGATGCGCTCGAGCTCGACGTCCTCATCAAGGACGCCCGGTTCTGGGATAGCGGCTGATCCACTTCAACCGCACCGACCAGCTATTTGACACACCGGCCGACGCCTGAGGACACTCTGGCGTGAGCCTACAAACACCCGTATCGTATCCATCCAACGATGGAAACGCGTCTGGCCAATGGAGGTCGGATGGTCAGTGTGACGGGCGAACCGCTCTCCCTTCTCGGAGAACGGTATCGGATCGAGCGTGAGCTGGGCCGGGGCGGGATGGCGACGGTCTTCCTTGCCACCGACACGGCTGTGGGTCGACGTGTCGCGATAAAAGTCTTGCATCCGGAGCTCGCGGCGGCGGTCGGCGCCAAGAGGTTCCACCGCGAGATTCACATCGCGTCCACGTTGACGCATCCGAACATCCTGCCCGTCTATGACTCCGGCGAGTTGAACGGCGTGCTTTTCTACGTCATGCCGGTGGTAGAGGGCGAGTCGCTGCGGGACCGTCTCGACCGCGAGAAGCAGCTCTCGCTTGACGACGCGGTTCGCATCACCTGCGAGATCGCCAACGCGCTCGAATACGCGCACTCCAACGGGATCGTCCACCGCGATATCAAGCCGGAAAACATCCTGCTCGAGGCGGGGCATGCAGTGGTTGCCGACTTCGGCATCGCGCGCGCCGCGAGCAGCGTCGTCGACGGACCCGCGCTCACCAAGACAGGCATGTCGCTCGGTACGCCGGCATACATGAGCCCCGAGCAGGCACTCGCCGACAAGTCACTCGACGGTCGGAGCGACCAGTATTCGCTGGCATGCGTGACCTACGAGATGCTCACCGGCGAGCCCCCCTTCAGCGGTACGTCGGTGCAGGCGCTCCTGGCGCGTCATCTGACGACGCCGGTCCCACTCATCACGACGATTCGATCGACCGTCTCCGAAGAGCTCCAGGACGTGATCCTGCAGGCCCTGGAGAAAGCACCTGCCGAGCGGTTTGCCAGCATGGCCGAGTTTGCGAGCGCGCTCTGTGGCGCCGGGGCTCGGGTCGGAGTGACGAATCGGCGGCCGAGCGCCGCGCGGTCCGGCTCGGCTGCGCGCTCCTCGCGGGCCATCGAGGCATCGCAGAATGGCGCGCCGACGAGGCGAAAAGTTGGCGTCGTTCTGCTCACTTCGGTGCTGGTGGTCGGCCTTGTCGGAGGAGCGTTCGCGTGGAGGTTGCGGCACGTGCACGAGGCAGTTGCGGCGGGGAGCGTGCAGGACAAGCGCCTTGCGGTTCTCTATTTCCAGGATCTGAGCTCGGACAAGCATCTTACGCGTCTCGCCGAGGGGCTGACCGAAGGCCTGATCGATCGGCTGCGTGAGGTCCAGTCGCTCGACGTCGTTCCCCGCGACGGAGTGGCACGCCTTCGAGGCGCGGCGATCCCTCTCGACAGTGTGGCGGGACTGCTCAAGGTCGGCACGATCGTCACGGGGACGGTGGAGCCGGACGGTGCGAACGTGCGGGTTGGTTTGCAGCTCGCCGACGCGACCTCGGGCGCCGTGTTTCAACGCCTCAGTTTCAAAGTCCCCGAGACCGCAGTCGGTGCGGCGCGCGACAGTGTGGCGGCCCAGACATCGCGCATGCTGCAAGCCTTCTTCGGAGAGGGCGTGCGCGTAGGCGCAGCGCGCTAGCGACGCGCGGGAAGTGCCGTTCGTCGAGATGGCCGAGCGCGTCGAAAGGACGGCGAGGATACGGGTGCGACGGACGGCGGCGCAACGACGCGCAACTCGGGATGCCCTATCGAGGAGCGTTGCTGGTTCAGGGTGCGATACACTCGTCGCGGGTGCCGCGACTGCCGGCCGCCGTGCGAATCTCGTGAGTAGATCAACAGAGGAAATTACACGGGCCGGAGAGACACTCACTCTCCGGCCCGCGAAAAAATGTGGATGCTCAGGCAGCGAGAGAGCTCGCTGCCTGAGCGACTGAATTCACGGACTGCACGCCGGTGCAAAGTCCATCCCTTGCGGGGCGAATGTGCCGGAGATGCTCCGGATATTGGTAACCGCTCCCGTGTTCTTGTTCAAGTCGAACAGAACGTTTCCGAGCGTCGACCCGAAGGCGCTGCCGATGAGACCACCGCTCGGCGTAAAGGCAATCGAGCCGATAACACCAACGGTCTGGTCCAAAGTCCCCACGAGAGTCTTCACTCGTGTTGCAATGTCGATCTTGAACAAGTTCGGCCCGCTGTTCTCGAGTGTATAGAGGACGCCGTCGGAATCGAAATCAGCCCCGAATGCGCCGCCAAGCCCTTCGCCCAAGTCCTCGACAACCGAACCGGTCGTCTTGTCTAGCCTATACAGGTCTCCGGCTAGCAGATACAGGTTGCCGGTCGTTGGCGAAATAGCGAGTGCTCCGCCGCTCAAGAGTTGCGGCCCGGTGCTCACTTGCGTTGCAACCCCCGTGCAGCGATTGACCGTGAGCAGGACACCCGTGCTGATGCCGGTGACGGTGCCTGGCACTTGATCAGTGTTGTTCCAGACGTAGATCGTCCCGGTGGCGGGGTCTGTCGCCATGGCAATCGGCGTCACGAATTGGTCGGTGTTCGAGCTCAGTCGGCCAATAAAAGTGCTGACGCCGGTGTTCGGATCGATCCACGATAGCCCGTCATCATTTGCATTGACGCCATACAGCCTTAACCCGCCCGGAGTTCCAGTGGCCGTGAACGTGAGCGGTGTAGCATCCAGGGTTGGCGCGGTCACAATGAGCGTGTTCGCACCCTCGGCGACGGACCACGGTACGGACGCCTCGCCGTTCGCATCCGTCAGAACCGTCATCGTGCTGACCGATGCGTCACCGTTGCGGATCAAGCCCGTTTGTGCCGTGAAGGTCACCGCTACGCCACTTACCGCGCCGTCGTGGTGGACGCGAGTAAGCTCTACCTTCGGGGTTACGACCGTCCCGACGATTACCGATTGCGCATCGCCAGCGATTTTTGCCTTGGCGGCCGCCTTCCCCCAACTGAAG
>JBJMNM010000374.1:0-5210 GCA_045804305.1 Gemmatimonadaceae bacterium
CACGGCGTGTTCCGCGCCATCCAGGCGTCGGCCAAGGAGCGGTGGGGTGGCGACGACCTCAGCACGAAGACGGTGTCCGTCCAGGGCTGCGGCCACGTCGGCTACTTCCTCGCGAAGGAGCTGCACGAGGCCGGCGCCAAGCTGGTCGTCACCGACATCGACGCCGAGCGGGTGAAGCAGGTCGTGCACGAGTTCGGGGCGCGGGCCGTCGCCCCCGACGAGATCTACGGCGTGCAGGCCGACATCTTCGCGCCCTGCGCGCTCGGCGGCATCGTCAACGACAAGACCATCCCGCAGCTCAAGGTGCAGATCGTCTGCGGCGCGGCGAACAACGTGCTGCTCGAGGAGAAGCACGGCGACGCGCTGGAGAAGAAGCAGATCCTTTACACGCCCGATTACGTGGCCAACGCCGGCGGCGTGATCAACGTCTACTCCGAGCTCGCCGGCTGGAGCTCGGCCCGCGCCTTCCGCAAGGCGGACGAGATCTACGAGACGGTGCTCAAGGTGTTCAAGATCGCGAAGTCCGATAAGGTCCCCACGTACGTCGCCGCCGACCGCCTCGCGGAACAGCGCATCAAGGCGGTGGGGAGCATGGTACGCACCTGGCCGCAGTGGCCGAACAAATGACCGTCGCGAAGCGGCGGTCATCCCGCAGGAGCGAGCACAGCGAGCGAGTGTCGGGATCTATTTTCACGTGATCGAATCTAGCCACGCGACCCAGATGCTGGATTCCGACACTCGCTTCGCTCCTGCGGGATGACAATTCGAGCCCAATGACAGAATCGCCACGCAAGACCATCCTGATCGCCTCCGACCACGCCGGCTTCGAGCTGAAACAGAAGCTCGAGGCGGAGCTGGAGGCGCTGGGCTACAAGGTCGACGACCTCGGGCCGTCCGACGATCACTCGGTCGACTACGCCGACTACGCGCACCCGCTGGCCAAGCGCATCTCGGAAGGGGGAGCGGAGCGCGGGATCCTGATGTGCGGGACGGGGCTGGGGATGTCGTACACGGCCAACCGCTACCCGCATGTGCGGGCGGCCGTGGCGTGGACCCCCGAGATCGCGGCGCTGGCGCGGGAGCACAACGATGCGAATGTTCTCGTGCTTCCCGCCAGATTCGTGAGCGAATCGGCCGGGAAGGAGATCCTGAAGGCATGGCTCGACACGCCGTTCGCCGGCGGGCGGCATGCGCGGCGCGTCGCCAAGATAGAACGAGACGAACGAGACGAAAACTCAACTACCGAGGAGCATCGCTGATGTCGTCATCCTGGACCTCGTGGGATCGCTGTCCACCCGGCGAGACCCTGCGCGCCGCCGATCCGGAGATCGCCTCCCTGATCGAGGAAGAGATCGAGCGTCAGAACGACGGGATCGAGCTCATCGCGAGCGAGAACTTCGTGTCCCCCGCCGTGATGGAGGCGATGGGCTCTCCGCTCACGAACAAGTACGCGGAAGGACTGCCCGGCAAGCGCTATTACGGCGGCTGCGAAGTGGTGGACAAGGTGGAGCAGCTCGCGATCGACCGCGCCAAGCAGCTCTTCGGCGCCGAGCATGCGAACGTGCAGCCGCACTCGGGCGCGCAGGCGAATGCCGCCGTGTTCCTGGCCTTCCTCAAGCCGGGCGACACCTTCCTCGGCATGGACCTGTCGCAGGGCGGGCACCTCACGCACGGGTCGCCCGTGAACTTCTCCGGCCTCCTGTACAAGGCGGTGTCGTACGGGCTGAAGGACGATGGCTACATCGACATGGATGTGGTGCGCAACCAGGCGCTCGCGCACCGGCCGAAGATGATCATCGCCGGCTACAGCGCCTATCCGCGCACGATCGACTTCGCCGCCTTCGCCGCGATCGCGAAGGAGATCAACGCGATCTTCATGGTGGACATGGCGCACTTCGCCGGGTTGTCCGCTACCGGGTTGTATCCCTCGCCCGTCCCGCACGCCGACGTCGTCACGACCACGACGCACAAGACCCTGCGCGGCCCGCGCGGGGGCATGATCCTCTGCAAGGCCGCGCACGCCGCGGTCGTGAACAAGGCGATGTTCCCGGGCACTCAGGGTGGCCCGCTGGAGCACGTGATCGCCGCCAAGGCTGTCGCCCTGAAGGAGGCGCTGGACCCGTCGTTCAAGAGCTACTGCCAGCAGATCGTCGCGAATGCCAAGGCGCTCGCGAAGTCGCTCGTCGCCAAGGACTACCAGCTCGTCTCCGGCGGCACCGACAACCACCTCATGCTCGTGGACCTGCGCAACAAGGGCCTCACGGGGAAGGTGGCCGAGAACGTCCTCAATGCCGCGGCGATCACGGTGAACAAGAACACCGTCCCCAAGGAGACCCAATCCCCGTTCGTGACTTCAGGTATCCGGATCGGGACGCCGGCCGTGACGACGCGCGGCATGAAGGAGAAGGACATGGAGACCATCGCCCGCCTGATCGACCGCGTGCTCACCGCGCCCGAGGACGCGACGGTTGCCCAGGGGGTGAAAGCCGAGGTGCGGGAGCTGGCGGGCAGGTTCCCGCTCTACCCGGCGCCCACAGCCGTCGCGAGGTAGCGGGCGCAGTTGTGTACGCCGTTGCCACGCCCCATACTCCACCGTCCGTCATCAAGACCCCAGAAAGGGAGCAGTTGGTTAGTGCCTGAGCTGGCTTTCCGCGATGGTATCATGGACCGCATCCGCCTGCGCGAGCAGCGGTTCGACGAGCGCGCGTATCTCTTCGTGCTCGGCGCGCTCGAGTACTGTCAGCAGCGGCTGCCGGAGCGGCGCCACATCTCGGGCCGCGAGCTGGCGCTCGCCTGCCGCGACCTCGCTCTGGAGCGATTCGGGGTTCTGGCGCGGGTAGTGCTGGAGCATTGGGGCGTTCGCAGCACCTCCGACATCGGCGACGTCGTGTTCACCCTGGTCGAGCTCGAGCTGCTCATGAGCCAGGCGACCGATACCCGTGACGAGTTCGTCGCCGTGTACGACTTCGATCAGGCGTTCGAGCGCGACTACCCATGGTGCGCGCAGTTCGTCTGATCGTCCGATCCCGTCAGCCCGAAAGCCAATGGACTTGCCCTCGGAGCTCCCCACGTGCCAGAAGTGCGGCAAGGGGGTCCTGTTGCCCCTCAGCGACTACGGTCGCGACGGAGCTCCCATCATGTTCAAGGCATGGGCCTGCAGCAATCCGGAATGCGGCTTCAATCTCCGGATCGACAACGGCGAGTTGAGCTACGGGCGAATGATCGGCGCGTCGCAGAAGTAGACCGGGTGGATACCGCGCTCGTGCGCGCGGCACCGGCGCGCCTCCAATGACGACCCGCTTCGCATCTCCGCCGCCTGTCTACGTGGTCGACGCCGCCGCCGCGGCGGCGAGCGACGCCGCCGCCATTGCCGGCGGCATTCCATCTCGTGCGCTCATGCAGCGCGCCGGCGCCGCCGCCGCCGCCGAGATCGCTCGCCATCATCGCAGGGAGCTGGCGAGCGGCGTGGTGATCGCCACGGGCCCGGGCAACAACGGCGGCGACGGCTGGGTCGTCGCCGCGGCGCTCCACGCCGTCGGCGTTCGCGTACGCGTCGTGGAGTGCGAGGCGGCCAGGACGCCGGATGCGCAGGCGGAGCGCGACACGGCCCTCGCGGCGGGCGTCGCGGCGACCGCGCTCGTGTCGGACATCGCGATCGGTGGCGAGCGCATCGCGGTGGACGCGCTGCTCGGCACGGGATTTCGGGCCGGCACGCCCCTGCGCGGCAAGATCGCCGATGCCGTGGCGGAGCTGCTCTTCATCGCCGATCGGGGCGGCTCGGTCGTCGCGCTCGACGTGCCCACCGGGCTCGATGCGACCACCGGCGCGCACGAGGGCGCGCCGCAGTGCGCGCTCACGCTCACCTTCGGCACCGTGAAGCGAGGGACTCTCGTGGCGCGCGAACGGTGCGGCGCGATCCACGCGCTCGACATCGGGCTCGGGCTCCACGCGAGCGCGGTGAAGGGCGACGTGCTCGCCACACCCGAATGGTTCAACGCGCACCTGCCACCCATTCCCGCCGACGCGCACAAGGGCACGCGCAAGAAGGTGGTGGTGCTCGGAGGCGCCAGCGGCATGGCCGGCGCGGCCATGCTCGCCGCGCGCGGCGCGCTGCGAAGCGGTGCGGGGATGGTGAAGTGCGTCGTCGCCCCCGACTCCGTGAGCGCCATCCAGGAGGGCGAGCCGGCCGCGCTCGCCGCCGCCTGGCCGACGGACGATGCGTCGTTCGAGCGCACGATCACGCAGTGGGCCGACGTGGTGCTCGTCGGACCGGGGCTGGGAAGGGATGGTGCCCGCGAAATGGTCGAGCGGCTGCTCGGCGCGTGGCATGGACCAGTCGTGCTCGATGCGGATGCGCTCAACGCCTTCGCCGGCGACGCGGATGCGCTCGCGCCCATGCTCGGCGGCCGATCGTCGATCCTCACGCCGCATCCGACCGAGTTCGCCCGGTTGATCGGCAGCGATGTGGACAGCGTGCTCGCCGACCGGTTCACGCTGCCCAGCGCGCTGGCACACCGCACCACGGCCACCGTGCTGCTCAAGGGAACGCCCACGGTCGTGGCTGGCCGGGATTCCCATGCGATGATCATCGCGGAGGGAACGCCCGTGCTCGCGACCGGCGGCTCGGGTGACGTACTTGGCGGCATCGTGGCCACGCTGCTCGCGCAGACCAGCGAGCCAACCACTGCCGCCGCGCTCGCCGCATTCGCGCACGGTCGGGCTTCGACTTCGGTGAGCGCACGACAGGTGCGCGGCTACACCCTCGACGACGTCCTCGACGCGCTGCCCGCCGTGTGGGCGCCCGCGATGCCACATCCGCGGCCACCCGTGCTGGCGCAATTGCCGGCCGTTGGTGAGGCGTGATGTCATCCCGCACGAGCCTAGCGAGTGTGGGAGCGACATGAACATTCCCCTCGGCCCGGGCGCTGAGTTCGACGCGATTCGCGACATGCTCGCGCAGTGGGGCGATCGCGCGCGCGGCATCGGCGACGACGCCGCGACGCTCGACGTCCCTCGGGGCGAGATGCTCGTCGCGAGCACGGACGCGTCGGTGGAGGGCGTGCACTTCATGCGCGACTGGCTCTCGCCGGGCGAGATCGGCGGGCGAGCCGCCGCTGCCGCGCTCAGCGACCTCGCCGCGATGGCGGCCAGGCCGCTCGGGCTGCTGCTCGCCTTCGGCGTCCCCGACGACTGGCGCGGCCAGCTGGTCG